>NC_023138.1 GCF_000511385.1 Phaeobacter gallaeciensis DSM 26640 | reverse complement strand
GCGGGGACGGTCAGCGGCGCTGTGGCACCCGATCTTCAAATCGTTTGAAGGCCAGTGTGATCACCCCAGCGATGGCCATATAGACCAACGCCAGCAGCAACAGCGGTTCATAGACTATGAAGGTATCAGACCGCACCCGAGAGGAGACCGCGTAGATATCCAGAACGGTGATGGTCGCCACCAACGGTGTCGCCTTCAGCTGAAGGATGGTTTCACCGCCAAGGGTGGGCAGGACGTTGCGGATAGCCTGTGGCAGCCAGATCCGGCGGAACATGGTCAGACGGGGCATCCCGTAAGCCTTGGCTGCTTCCAGCTGCCCCTTGGCCACACCAGAGAAGGCACCGCGCATCACTTCGCCCTCATAGCCAGCGTAGGAGAGCGTGAGCGCCAGAACGGCATAGGGCCAGGCCTGCCGCAGGTAAGGCCACAGCTCGCTGGAGCGGATCCAGGGGAATTGCGGGAACAGCGAGCCCAGCCCGTAGTAAAGCAGCCAGATCTGCAACAACAACGGCGTGCCGCGGATGACCGTGCAGAAAATGCGCGCAGGCGTTGAGAGATACCACGGTCCAACGGCCTGGGCGAGGCCAAGAGGCACCGCCAGTGCAAAGCCAAGGATGCTGGTGACCACAAGGATCCAGATGGTGGTCCATAACCCTTCCAGTGCCAGCGGCGCATATGTTGGGATCCAGTCCCAACGCAGGGACAAAGCACACCAGATAACCAAGGCAGCGAACAGGGCCATCAGAATCAGCCGATGAGGTTGCATCAGGGATTTCAAGGAGGTCATTGGCGGCCCTCCCGGAGGGATGGCTGGCCGCGCCTTGCCCAGCGTTCGATCCAGCCGAAAATCACACCGGAGCAGAGCGTTACCATCAGGTAGAGCGCTCCGGCCGCGAGGAAGAACGTGAAATATGCACGCGTACTGCTGGCGGCCTGTCGGGTTTCCAGGGTCAGCTCTGCAAAGCCGACGATGGCCAGCAGGGCGGTGTCCTTGGTGGCGATCAGCCACAGATTGGCCAGACCCGGTGTTGCAAAGCTCATCATAGCGGGGATGGTCACCCGGCGCATGGTCATGAAGGCAGGCATCCCGTAAGACCGTGCCGCCTCAATTTGGCCGGGGGGCACCGCCTTGATGGCACCGCGCAGCACCTCGGTGGCATAGGCGCCCTGCACAATGCCGAGCACCCAGATACCCGCCACAATCCCGCTGATTTCCACCCGACCGTAGCCGAAACTGCCCGCGACTTTGTTGATCAGATCGGTGCCGACGTAATAGAGGATCAGGATCAGCACCAGTTCAGGCACGGCGCGGATCACAGTGGTGTAAATGGCGAGCAGATCACGAAGGATCGGCCCGCCATAGAGTTTTCCGTAGGCCCCGAAAAGCCCGATGATCAGCCCCATACCAAAAGCCCCAAGGGCGATCTGGAGCGAATTGGCGAGGCCCCGCAACAGGTTGCCCCCCCATCCCGGCGGCGAGAGCGACAACAGCTGCGCGCTCTCGGCCAGACCAAACAGGTCGAGGAGTCCGGTCACGATAGGTCCTTACTCGGAGTAGATGCTGGTCGTGAAATACTTCGAGGTGATCTCGGCATGGGTGCCATCGGCCAGGATTGCCGCGATCCCCTTGTTGAGCGCCGCCAGAACATCGCTGTCGCCCTTGCGCACGCCAGCACCGACGCCTTTGCCGAGGATCGCCTCGTCATTGGCGACGGGACCCTTGATCTCGCAGCAGGCACCGGCATCGGAGCCGACAAAGTCTGCCATGGCGATGCTATCGGCCTGGGTGGCGTCGATGCGACCGGCGAAGAGATCCTGATTGGCCTCATCCTGGGTCTGATAGACGCGCAGTTCGGAATCTTTGAAGTATTCCTGTGCATAGGTCTGGTGAATGGTGGAGGCCTGAATGCCGACAACCTTGCCCGCCAGTGATTCCGGTGTCGGTTCGATGTCCATCGACTTATCTGCCACGATCACCGCCGGGGTGTTGTAGTAGGGATCCGAGAAATCGATGGTTTTCAGCCGCTCTTCAGTGATCGACATGGAGGCCATGATGGCGTCGATCTGCTGACCGGTGAGAGAGGGAATGATGCCGTCCCAGGCCACAGGAGTGATGACACAATCCATCTCAGCCGCGGCGCAGACTGCATTGATCACGTCGATCTCCCAGCCTACCCACTGACCGGAGGAGTCCAGTGATGCAAAGGGCGGATAGGGTTCTGCGGCCACACCAATCTTGACTGGCTCCGCCTGCGCGACAGCACAGGTTGCGGCAACGGTCGCGGCGGCGAGGACTGTGGATTTGAGATTTGATATCATGGACATAACTGTCTCCCTGTTTTGTTGTTTATACGTGTTGTTATGCGTTAAGCGACCGAACTCAGGAACTGTTTCAGACGCTCTGATTTCGGATTGCCAAAGACCTCAGACGGGGGGCCTTGCTCTTCGATCCGACCTTCAAAGAGATAGACGACATGGTTTGCGACTTCTCTTGCGAATTTCATCTCATGGGTGACCAGCAGCATGGTGCGCCCCTCCGCGGCCAGATCGCGGATCACCGTCAGGACCTCCCCGACCAGCTCGGGATCAAGCGCCGATGTTGGCTCGTCAAACAGCATGACATTGGGATCCACGGCCAGCGCCCTGGCGATTGCGGCGCGCTGCTGTTGCCCGCCGGAGAGAAAAGCCGGAAAGGCATCGGCCTTGTCGCCGAGGCCCACGCGGGCCAGCAGCTCATGCGCACGGTCGATCGCTTCGGAACGGGGCATCTTTAGCACATGAACCGGCACCTCGATGACATTTTCCAACAAGGTGCGATGGGTCCAGAGGTTGAACTGTTGAAACACCATCGCGAGACGGGTGCGAATGCGTTCGATCTGGCGGCGGTCGGCGGGGCTACCATCAGGGCGCATCGCCACGGTTTCGCCTGCGATTACAATTTCGCCTGAGTTGGGTGTTTCCAGAAAGTTGATGCAGCGCAGCATGGTCGATTTGCCGGAGCCGCTGCCGCCAATAATGGCTACGACATCGCCCTGTTTTGCGGTGAGGGATACGCCCTTCAGCACCTCCAGCGAACCGAAGGATTTGTGCAGATCGCTGACGCGGATCGCCTCGGCCTGCGTGTGGGTGTTCACCGGGGTCTCAGCACGCGCCTGTGCGGGGGCAGATGCTGTCGAAAGCGGGGCAGGGTCTGCGGCAGCCGGATCGGGCATTTTCTGATGTCCTCATATTTCGGCTTGTAGTAAGGCTGACTTGGAGTAATTATGCAAGTGTATAATTACTGACCGCGTGATTGCGCAGCATATTGGAGAGCCCCGTGTCAGGTGAACGCCGGAAATTTAAGCGCGCGACCGCACAGGAGCGGAAGGAGGCATTGATCCTCGCAACTTTGGAGTTGGTGGCCGAGAAAGGTGTGCGCGGCGCAACTGTGCGTGACATCGCTGAGCGGGCGGATGTGACACAGGGGCTGATCCGGCACTATTTCTCCTCCAAGGAAGACCTGATGACCGCAGCCTATGAACATCACATGGTTTTCATCAGTGATCTCACTTTTGCCCCGGTTGCTGGCATGGCGGGAACCGCCCGCGCCCGTCTGGCCGGGTTTGTTGAGGCTTCCCTGCTGCCACCGGTGGTGGAGCCGACGGCGGTGGCGCTTTGGGCCGGGTTTCTGAACAAAGTGCAGCAGGATCCGCAGATGCGGCAGATCCACCAACGCACCTATGACTATTTTCGCGACAAGCTGGGCGAGTTGATCGCTGCCGCGCTGGACGAGGCGGGGGTGCCCGTCGACGCGGCGCGGCTGCATCATTTGGCGGTGGCCTGTAACGCAGTGATTGACGGCCTCTGGATGGAAGGCGGTGCCTTGCCAGAGGCGTTTGAAGAGGGCGAATTGCCGACGATCGGATTGGAATCCGTGGGTGCAATTCTGGGATTGAACTTGCAGCATAAGGCAGAACAGCCATGAGAATGACCGATGTGACCAGACGGCTGGCGGGGCTTGGTGGGGCCAAGTGGGAGGTGCATCTAACCGCGCGCGAGATGATCGCTGCCGGGGCGGATATCATCGAGATGACCATTGGTGAACCGGATGTGCCCACACCGGAAGCGCTGATGCAGACCGCCGGCGCCGCGATGATGGCCGGGCGCACCGGCTATTCGGACGGGCGTGGAGAGGCCAATCTGCGCCAAACCCTTGCAGCGCGGTACAGCGCCAGCACCGGGCGTGCGATCGGCCCAAATAATGTGCTGTGCTTTCCGGGCACGCAGACTGCGCTTTATGCGGTCCTGATGGGGGTTGCCGAGCACGGCGACGAGGTGTTGGTCGGGGATCCGATGTATGCCACCTATGAAGGCGTGATCCGGGCAAGTGGCGCCGACATGGTGCCAGTGCCGCTGCGGCCCGAGCATGGGTTTCGGATGCAGGCTGATGATATTGCAGAGAAAATTACTCCCCGCAGCCGCGCCATTCTGTTGACCACACCGCACAATCCTACGGGATCCATTCTGACGGTAGAGGATCTCGACGCCATTGGACGGCTGGCGGAGGTGCACGACCTGTGGATCATCTCGGATGAAGTCTATGAGCAGTTGGTGTTTGACGCGGCGGAATTTGTGTCGCCGCTGGCGCGCGCGGCGTTTGCCGAGCGGGTGATTGTGGTGTCGTCGATCTCTAAATCCCATGCGGCGCCGGGGTTCCGCAGCGGTTGGTGTATCGCGAGCGAGGCCTTCTGTAATGGATTGCTGCCGCTGTCGGAGACGATGTTGTTCGGCAATCAGCCTTTCATCGCGGATATGACGGAGCAGGCCGTTCGCGAGGGGTCTTCGGTGGCGGAGGGGATGCGCTGTCGATTTGCAGCGCGTGCGGCGAAGCTGGCAGATCGGCTGCACCGCGACACGGTTTTGCGGGTGCACAGCCCGGAGGCGGGCATGTTTGCAATGATCAATGTGGCTGCGACGGGCATGAATGGTGACGCTTATGCGCAGGACCTGTTGCACAGCGCCGGCGTCGCCGTAATGCCGGGATCATCCTTTGGCGAAAGCCTGCGCGACTGGGTCCGGGTGGCACTGACGATTGAGGATGGCGCATTTGATCGCGCGCTGACGCGTATCGTGGATCATGCAAACCGCAAATCAACGGAGGTTGCATGACCATGGGAGTTCAAAAAAACGCCACACACACGGTTGGCGAAGCGCTTGTCGAAGAGCTGGCCGCACGCGGTGTGCAGCATGTGTTTGGCATTCCGGGGGTTCATACGGTTGAGCTTTACCGTGGGCTTGGGAATTCCGACCTGCGCCATATCACACCGCGCCACGAGCAGGGCGCCGGGTTCATGGCGGATGGCTACGCGCGGGTGTCCGGTCGGCCTGGCGTTGCCTTTGTTATCACCGGGCCGGGGCTGACCAATACATTGACTTCTATGGCCCAGGCGCGCGCGGATTCGGTGCCGATGCTGGTGGTGTCAGGGGTGAACGAGAGCGGCTCTCTTGGTCATGGGATGGGCCATTTGCACGAGCTGCCAGATCAGCATGCCCTTGCGAAGTTGGTCGCGCTGAGGTCGGAGCATGTAGCTGCGCCGCAGCAACTTACGCCCGCGTTGGATCAGGCATTTGCACCAATTGCGGGCGCTGCGCTGTCGCGGCCCGGACCCACCCATGTGCAGATCCCGCTGGATGTCGCAGGGATTGCCGCCAAGGAGGACAGTGGGCAAGAGAGTATCCTAACTGATGAGCAGGGCAGGGGGAGTGTATCCCCGGTGGATCTGGCTGCGCTGATGCAGCGCCTGACCGCAGCGGAGCGCCCTGTGATCCTGGCCGGAGGCGGCGCGCGGTTCTGTGCTGACCAATTGCGTCAGCTGGCAGAATATCTGGGCGCGCCCGTGGTCCAGACCGTCAATGCGCGCGGCGTGATGTTTGATCACCCGCTGTCTGTGCCGGCCAGCCCTAGCCTTGCCTCGGTGCGCGCATTGATCGGCGCGGCGGATCTGGTGTTGGCACTGGGGACGGAACTGGGGCCGACGGACTACGATATGTATGCCACGGGCGTGATGCCGCAGATGCCAGGATTGATCCGGGTCGACCTCTGTGCAGATCAGCTGGCGCGCCACCGGGCGGAGCTGGCGATCCATGGCGATGTTGCGGTTGTTCTGTCGGCGGTGCTGGCTGAATGGAAACTGGATGCGCATAGCCCGTCCGAGTGGGGCACCGGGATGGCCGAACAGACCCGGGCTGCCGCCTGGGAGGAAATCGGCGAGAGTTATCGCGCTCAGGTTACGGTGCTGAACGCGCTGCGCGCGGCGGTGCCGGGGGCAATTGTCGTCGGGGATTCCGCCCAGCCGATCTATGCGGGGAACCTCTACTATGATCACGACCGCCCCGGCGGATGGTTCAATGCGGCGACCGGCTATGGCGCGCTTGGCTATGGTATACCTGCGGCCATTGGTGCGGCCGTTGCCGCACCTGAGACACCGGTCATCTGTATCACCGGCGATGGCGGCGCGCAGTTTTCGCTGCCGGAAATCATGACGGCAGTTGATGAGGCTTTGCCGATCACGTTCATCGTCTGGAACAATCACGGTTATCAGGAAATTGCCCGGTCGATGCAGGATGTTGGCGTGCCGGTGGTGGGTTGTGATCCGACGCCACCGGATTTTGCCGCAACCGCGCGGTCCTTCGGGATCTCTCATCGTGCGGTTTCTGCGGATCCGCAGGAGGTTGCTGACGCGGTGCGCGCAGCTGCATCTGAGGCCGGGCCCCGGATGATCGAAATCACCACCCCAAAATTTTTGCCAACACTGGCGACAAAGGACTGAGATATGACCAACCCTACATATGAATTCACCCGTGCAATCACCCGCCGCCCGGCCTCCAGCATCACCGATGGGCTGCGCGCCGAGGATATCGGTACCCCAGATTTGGACAAGATGCTGGCCGCCCATGCTGACTATGTCGCCGCGCTCAAGAGCACAGGCGCCGAGGTGATTGAACTGCCGCCGCTGGAAGCGTTTCCAGATGCGGTTTTTGTGGAGGATACAGCGCTCTGTCTGCCGAAGGGCGCGGTGCTCATGCGCCCCGGCGCGCCGTCGCGATTGGGAGAGGTGGCAGAAATGGCGCCGACCCTGCGCCAATGTTATGATGAGGTGCGCGAGATCAAAGGCCCCGGCTTCATCGAAGGCGGCGATATTCTGGTGACCGAACGCGAAATCCTCGTCGGTCGCTCGGCCCGGACCGATGCTGCGGGCGTGGCTGAACTGGCGGAGATTGTTGCCGACTGGGGCCACAACCTGCGCGAAGTGTTTACGCCGGAGGGGGTGCTGCACTTCAAGACAGATTGTTCGCTGATGGACGCTGAGACCATTTTGTCCACCAAGCGGCTGGATGCGTCAGGTTGTTTTGAGGGCTACCGGGTGCTGCATGTGCCTGAGGGCGAAGAGGCGGCTGCCAACGCGATCCGCTACAACAATCTGGTGCTGATGGCGGCGGATTTCCCACGCACAGCGGAGTTGCTGGACCGTGAGGGGTTTGAGGTCGTGCAGATCAGCAACACGGAGTGTGCCAAGCTTGACGGCGGCATGTCCTGCCTGTCGCTGCGCTTCTGAAGCAGCCCTAAACGTGGATCTCTCCCGGTTTCGGGAGGGATCTGACCGCGCATGGTTGAAACTTGGCGCTGAGGCCCCTTATGAAAGGCAATCGGGCGGACAAAGACCATTGAGGCAGCGGCATGAGCGGGACAGAACGGATTTGCGTGATTGGGCTTGGCTATGTCGGGCTGCCGCTGGCGGTTGAGTTTGGCAAATCCCGTCCTGTGGTCGGGTTTGATATCAGCGCCGAGCGTATTGACGCGTTGCGCGTCGGTGACGACAGCACCCGCGAAATCAGTTCCGAGGCCCTGTCCAGCGCTGCGCATCTGACACTGACCACTAACCCGGCAGAGATTGCCGATTGCACGGTCTTCATCGTGACGGTGCCAACCCCGATCGACGACAGCCGCCGCCCGGATTTGACGCCCTTGCTGCGTGCGTCTGAGACGGTTGGGCGGGTGCTGAAACCCGGCGATCTGGTGATCTATGAATCCACCGTCTATCCCGGCGCCACTGAAGAGGAGTGCGTGCCAGTTCTAGAGCAGCTGTCCGGACTGACATTCAACCGCGATTTCTATGCGGGCTATAGTCCGGAGCGGATCAACCCCGGTGACAAGACGCGCCGCCTGCCGGACATCGTCAAAGTCACCTCCGGCTCAACGCCTGAGACAGCGGAGCGTGTTGACGCGCTATACCGTGAGATAGTGACGGCGGGCACCCACAAGGCCGAGAGCATTCGCGTGGCCGAGGCCGCCAAGGTGATCGAGAACAGCCAACGTGATATCAACATCGCGCTGATCAATGAGCTGGCCAAGATTTTCAATCGCATGGATATCGATACCGAAGCAGTGCTGCGCGCGGCGGGGACGAAGTGGAATTTTCTCAACTTTCGCCCGGGGCTGGTGGGCGGTCACTGTATTGGTGTCGACCCGTATTACCTGACCCACAAGGCAGAACAGCTGGGCTATCACCCGGAGATTCTGCTAGCCGGGCGGCGTTTGAATGACGGTATGGGATCTTATGTTGCCAGCCAGTTGGTCAAGTCCATGCTGAAACGGAAGATGGCGGTTGCCGATGCACGGGTGCTGGTGATGGGGCTGACATTCAAGGAAAACTGCCCGGATCTGCGCAATACACGGGTGATTGATGTGGTGCGCTGCTTTGAGGAATACGGCCTTGCAGTAGATGTCCATGATCCCCACGCTGACCCTGATGAAGCACGGGCTGAATACGGCGTGGAACTTGTCGAGAAGCCGCAGGCGGGCAGTTATGATGGCATGGTCCTGGCGGTTGCCCATCAGGAGTTCCGCGACATGGGTGCTGCGCAGATCCGTGCTTTGGGCCGACCTGGCGCGCTGCTCTATGATCTGAAGTATGTGCTGACACCGGATCAGTCAGACCTGCGGCTCTGAACGGCGGCTTAGTCTCCGAACTGAACTATTTTGGCACCTTTGGCAGCTTGCCCCCGCGCCAATAGGCGCCGGTGTCTTCGCGCAGGGCCTCATAGCGGCGGATCCGGTTCTGTGCGTCTTCGCCACCGGCATCGACAAGATGGGTCAAGAGACAATCAAGCACCGCCATTGCGCCAGCGTAGCCGCCAAAGGGGTGCAACGCGTTATCCGCAATCAATAACAGGTGGTCCGGCTTTAGTCCCGGCGCGATAACTTCGCTGTCAGAGATCAGGATCAGCGTCGCCCCTTTGTTGCGGGCCAGCCGCAGGGCCTGTAGCGTTTCGGAGGAATAAGGGGCGAACGTCATGGCAACCAGACAATCCTCTGCCTCGATATCCATCAGCTCATCAACCGCAGCACCCATGTGACGAGGCACCAGATCCAGACTGGGCAAGGCCATGCGCCCGACGTAGTGGAAATAATAGGCCAGCGCGTAGCTGGCCCGGGTCGCGGTCACATAGCAGCGCCGCGCGGAGGTGAGCGCGGTGACAATGGCAGCGGTCCGGTCCGGGGTCATCAGCCGCAGGGAGCGGGCCACGATGTTCACCTCATTGCGGGCGATGCGACCGTGACGGGTGGTGTCGGGGGCCTGTTCCAACCGATCCAGCCAACCAAGCCCCAGACCGCCCTCGCGTTCGGTGGTCAAGGCGGCACGAAACGGCGCGCGCAGGGCTTCGAAACTGTCAAAACCAAGATGCGCGGCCAGTCGGACCAGAGAATTGGCGCTGATTCCGGCCTTGGTTGCGGAGACACGGATTGGATCAAGCCCGAAGTCGCCGGGGGTGTCGATGATGTATTTCGCTGCCACCGAGAGGGCTTGTGGCAGCTGGTCAATATCAGCCTTCAACTTCGCCAGCAGGCGGTGGGTCTGTCGGGGATCAAGATGTGGGTCCATCCCGGTAGTTCAGACCATTTGTGTGATAATGTGCAAGGCAGAACATATGTTTCTGCCCCCGCCATGCTGTCTGAGCGGCGCGGCGGGGGCAGACGCGTTTGATATCAGGCCGATGCCGCTTGTAGCGTAGCCGCACCGCTTTGCGTGATCGATCCATCCTCTGCCACAGTGATCAGCTCACCATGGGCCAGCTGGTCGAGCCCTTTGCAAGCGACCAGCATCAGAATGTCCTTCTCCCGCGCGACAATCGCCATGTGGCTCAGCCAGCCGCCAACTTCGCTGAGGACAGCTCCTGACCGCTGCACATATGGCAGCCAAGCGGGATTGATCATGCGGCAGGCGAGGATATCGCCGTCCTGAAAACCGTCAAACACATCAGGACCAATGGCGGTTTCGTCTTCCACCCAGAACACGCGGGCCTCAACACTGCCGCTACCCGCGACGCAGGTGCCGCCGAGGCTGCCATCACCGGATCCCGCCTGCGCCCCGAGCGACAACAGTTCACAGTCGCGCAGCGTGAGACTGACAGCGGTCGGCGCGGACGGCTTGCGCAACTCCTCATTGTGCTTGCGGGCTGCGGCGTGATCTTTCAGCGCTGTGGGCTGGTCCCAGTCTCCCGCTGCGATTTCGTCCATTGTCAGATAGAAGATTAGCTCTTCCAGACCGGTTGCAGATCCCAGCGCCAGCAGCGCGCGACGCAGCTCCGCCAAAATCCGCAGGGCTTCGTGCTTAGCCTGTTCTTTCAGATCCTGATAGGCAATCGCGAGATCCAGCGTCTCGTTCAGATCCTCCGGCAGGTTTGCCGGTGGCGTAACGGCTCCACTGATCGGCTCGACGGATCCATCAAGCAGCGAGGTGAGCAGGTTCGGCGCTTCGCTATAGCGGGGTGTCGACAGCTCATAGTCGAATATGGACCGGTGCCCCATCAGAAACTGTGCGCGGCTTTCCGCCATCGGACCTGTGCAGGACGCAAGTAGGCTGGACGGTGCATTAGGCAGCTCGGCATGCATCAGATGTGCACGCAGCGCGGGGTCACCTGCCGCGGCGGCGCTGGCCTCGCCCATGGTAAAGCCCGCGATGATATTCACCTTCTCAGCTTCGACATAGATGTCTGTGACAAAGAGGTCGCGCAGCGTCGCAATCGCCTCCAGCTGTTTGGGCAGCGGCAGGGCGGCGTAGTCCACGGCCTGCCAGAACGCCAGTTGATCGCTGAGCTGCGGCAGAACCTCCGCATGGAAGCGATCAATCATCGGACGGGCCTGTTTGCGCAGTTGCTTGGCCTTGGTCGCGGTCAACTTCAGCGTCATCTGCTCCTTGAGGTCTACATCGACGTAGGTCTTGCCGAAGAGGTTCACCAGATGACCGGCGCGGCCTTCGGGCAGATTGTAGGGTACCGACAAGGCGCGGCAGGCCAGATCGACACTGCCACCCGGAGACCAGAGGCTGCCCATCAGCGAGAATGACAAGGGTGTCGGGCGGGGCAGAACCTCTGACATTTCGTCCTGCTCCAGAATGGTCTGGTCCGGATCGGCGTCCGCGTAGTGGTCCAGGACATCACGCCATTCGGCCAGGCGGGTCTGCTCTTTTTCGGTACCCAGGGATAGCGTGGTGATGTCGCGGCTTTGCACGATCTGGAATTGACCGTTGGCATAGGCCCACTCCACGTCCTGCGGAGCACCAAAGGTCTCTTCGATCTGTTGCCCAAGCGCCAGAAGTGGCGCCATGTCCAGCGTCTGGTCCTGATCCTCGGATGCAGGCAATCCTGTGTAGCGGCCAAAGCGCAGGCTGGTGGGGGTGACGCGCCCGGAGACCAGATCCTCTCCGCAGCCTTCGACCCATTCGATCATGCACATGCCCGGCGCCATGGGGTCCTGGGTGAACAGGACTCCGGCATATTCTGCCTGCACCATTTCCTGCACCACGATATTGCCCTGATCGGTGCTGTCGCCGTCCCCTGCGTAGCTGGCGGCGCGGTCTGAGGAGAAGCTGGTCACCACCTCATCAAGGGCTGCGCGCATGGTATCGGCGGTCACGTCGAGGACGGATTCGAAAACCCCGGCAAAACTCTGATCAGCGCCGTCCTCATTGCTGGCAGAGGAGCGCACGGCGACCGGTTTGCCGCCAGCCAGGCCGAAGACCTTGGCTGCAAATGCGTCTTTCTTGGCCTCGGACATGTCGCGGTAGTCGTGGATCGCATCAGAGCGCACGATCACGCCGCCGGGCACCGGCAGGCCTGCGTTGCGCAGGATCGACAGGCGCAGGGCCTTGTTACCGGCGTGTTCCAGCTCCTCGGTGTAGCCCATCGGGATCACGCCGCGGGGCAGCCTGGCAAGGCGGCGCTTGTGGGCGCGCAAGGCGATGGCGTCGCCAAGCTGGCGGTGCATGCCTGTCACATAGGCGCGCTGCACCAGCAACAGCGTCAGGCTGAAGCAGAGGTAGGCGTTGGCGGCGCCCGAAAGGCTGAACACCATCGCAAAGAGCGCGGGCATGCCCAGCACCATCCAAAGCAGTTTCTGGCGCTTGGTTTTGGCGACGGCCCACAGCAGGTAGACGGCGGCAAGCCCGCAGAACAGAACCGGCATGATGAACAGCGGATCGGGCAGGCCGAGGTCTGCCATCCACAGGAACGGCGTCTGCAGGCTGGCGCTGGCTTCCTGTGCGGCGGAGACTCCCAGCATCATCACCGGTAGGAACAACAATGCGGTGAGGTTTCTCATCGGTGTCAGGCCTTTGTCGGCATAAAACGCCTGCACTGCACGAGCCTTGCGTACGGGATCATCGGCCAGTCGTTCTTTCAGCGCCTTCATCTCATCCGCAGTTTCGGCGGTGGTGATCTGGTCACGCTCGGATTTCAGGGCGACAGGCAGGATCATAATCCGGGTGACCAGCGACAGCGCCAGCAGGCCAAGGAGGATATGGCTGCGTTCATGCACCCAGAGGAGGGCGGTCGCGAGGCCGGAGATCGCCTTGTCCCAAAGGCCACTTTGCTGGTCGGCAAGCCAGGCCTGAACATGCGGTTTGGGAGCGGGTGCAATAAAATACTCCCAGGGCAACGTGTACCGCCCTCGGAAATCGAAACCTTTTTGGGACAGCTCCAGACCCAGAACTTGGCTCATGAAACAACTGCGGCGATCATAGCAGGCGGCCAGTGTTGGTTTGCTGGGATCCAGCTCACTGATGCGTTGCATCAGATCGGCGGTGGTCATCTTGCGGATCGGAATATTGACTGCACCTGGCAGATGGCCGGACTCAAAGTCGCCAGGATAACGCGTATCGACGATTTGCAGGTCTTCGGTGTTCATCAAGTCGGTGAAATCGGCGGTGCTGAGGAGAACATCGCGGCCGGGGTACTCCGGGATCGCGCGCAGATCGGAGAGGGTTTTTACATCTTTGTCGGAGAAATCCCGCCCCTCAACGATCCATTTTTCGATGCCACCCGCGATGAAGCTGCAATCAATGCCCATCGCTGCCAGTTTGGCGCAAGTCTCTGAACTTCGGTTGCCATTGTGACAGAACAGCACGACCTTTTGGCCCGGTTGAACTGGGCGCGATTGCAGGAAGTCAGGGAAACGGATGTGGGTCGCGCCGGGCAGGGTGCCCATGGCGTTCTCACCGGTTTCTCGGATATCGTAGAATAATGTTTGGCCATCGTCGAGCGCGGCAGCGGCATCAGCGGTCGACATGGCCAACGGATGGTCCGACTGGCGCGAAAAACTGGTTTCTTTGAGCGTCGCATCCTTGATCTTGGTGCCGTCGAATTGCGCAGGCCGCATCAGGGTGGCCTGCAGGCGGGCCTGTTCGGCCGCGCGCTGGGTCGTGAACTGCCAGTAATTCAACATCGCCAATGCCAGCGCTGCAAGCAGGAGACCGGTGATCAGCTTGATCGGATATCGCTTTGCTTCGGCCTTGCCCTTTGGTTGCAAGCCAAGTTTGGCCGCGACTACAGCGCCGAGGCCGGACACCATTGCAACCCCGACCGCAAGTACCTGCGACAGGGAGGACACCGACCCGATTACCAGCTCCGGCGAGGGAATGGCCCAAGCCGCTGCGGGCGCCAGCACCGACGAGAAGAGAACCGCCAACGACAGGCGAGAAACGGGTGTGTGGAAGCGAGTGCATTTTTGTATCACGGGAGGTCCTGCCGGGCTTGTGCCCGATCTTCAAATTTGTGACGAATTTTACAAAAGAGCGCTGAAATCGTTACTGAAACGTTAATATTTAGACTGCGCCGAGAGCGAGCCATAAAATTATTTATACTATTTCAGGATCACTTAACCAAATTTTCTCACTATTCAGGGTAAACAAATGCGTGGATTCACCGAACCGGCCGCGTCCGGATTCAGACTGGAGAAGATGATGCCAACCGCTTGGAAATATCACTGTGGACCTAAGGGTGTCATGCGCCTTTGGTCGATGATCTGTGTCTGCCTGCTGATGGTGCTGGCGCCGATGGCCGCCCGCGCTGATATCACGCTGACGTTTGGCACCTATGCTGCGGATAAACCGACCGTGACGGTCAAGAAATATCGCCCCTTTCTGACGTTTCTGTCCAATCGTCTGGGGGAGGCCTTGGGTGAAAAAGTTGTCATTCGGATGACGGTTGCCAAGGAATATCAAGAGGGTATCGATCAACTTGCCAGCGGGGAGGTTGACTTCGCGCGTTTTGGACCTGCCTCTTACGTGCACGTGATGAAACAGAACCCGGGCATCCAGATCGTTGCTATGGAGTCAAAAAAGGGACGTAAACGCTTCAAAGGCGTCATCGTGGTTCACCGCGACAGTGCGATCACGGAATTGTCGGACCTCGCGGGTCTCAGCTTTGCCTTCGGAGATGAACTCTCGACGATTGGACGTTATCTGGCGCAGAGCCATCTATTGGAGGCCGGAATCGACAGTGGAGATCTGCACACCTATGACTACCTCGGTCGTCATGATCTGGTAGGAGAGGCTGTTGGCGCGGGTAAGTTCACTGCCGGTGCGCTGAAAGAAAGTACCTACAAAAAACTGATCGCCAAGGGTGTTCCGATTCGGGTCCTGGCAAGTTTTGACAATGTCACCAAACCGTGGCTGGCCTCCTCGACCCTGCCTGAGAATGTCCTGCTGGCTATGCGTGAGATCATGCTGTCCTCAGAAAACGAAGAGATTGTGCGGCGGGTGTCCAAAAACGGCTTTCTTCAGGGCTCTGATTCCGACTACGACCTGATCCGCGATGCGATGGAGCAAAGCCAGGCATTCTAGTGCCTTCACCGGGGACCCTCATGAAACGTACGGGTATACTCTTTCAGATTGTTGTGTCTTTGTCGCTCGCCGCCCTGCTGGTCGCAGCGGCGATTGGCGATGTCGCGCGCCGTTACGAGACCAAAAATCTTCAGGCGCAACTGAAAGAACAGGCTGAGTTGACCATCTCGCTATTGAGCGGGCTGATGCTCGAATCGATCATCGTCGAGGATGTGCCAGTCCTGGAAACTGGTCTGATTGAGGCGATTGCGCGTAATCCCAAGCTGCTGAAGATCCAGATCCAGAACAGCGCGGGCACTCCGGTCGCAGAGGCGGGCGAGATTGATCAGGTGGGGCCTGGTGATTTTGTCATGTATGATCGTCGGATCACATTGGATGGGTTTGATTTTGGTCGTATGGTTGTCCATTGGTCAACCCGTGAAGGCCAGGCGATGGTTCAGCACAAGGTCAGTCAGACCATCATGTGGACTGTGGTTGCGGTGGCGGTGCTGTCGCTACTTGTTCTCATCCTGGTGAGTGTGCTGGCGTTGCGTCCCCTGCAGATCATCCATCAGCGAATGTCGGATGCCATTGCCGGTTTGTCGGGGCTGCAGGCCCGTTTGCCCTGGTTTGCCTCGCGCGAGTTTCGGGCGCTCAACTTTTCTGTCGGAGTGCTGGAAGACACTTTCTCCGAACGGGATGAACGCGAATATGCATTGGAAGAGGCGCGCAAGGCCGCCGATATTGCCAATCGGGCGAAGTCGGAGTTCCTTGCGAATATGTCTCATGAGATCCGCACACCGATGAATGGCGTTATCGGAATGGCTGAGCTGATCCTTGAAACCGATCTGGATGAAGATCAGACAATGTACGCCGAGACGATCTCAAAATCGGGATCAGCGCTGCTGACCATCATCAACGATATCCTGAACTTTTCCAAGATCGAAGCTGGAAAGATGGAGCTGGAGCGCGCGCCCTTCAATCTGCAGACCGCGATTGAGGATGTGGTGACGCTGCTCTCCCCGAAGGCCGCCGAAAAGAACGTTGAGGTGACCCTGCGCTATGATCCCAGTTTGCCGGAATGCTACGAAGGTGATGTCGGGCGTATTCGCCAGATCTTGACCAATGTTGCAGGCAATGCGGTCAAATTTACCGGCAAGGGGTATGTTTATATTGAGGTGTCGGGAGAGACTGACGGTGATCGGACAGATCTGCGCATCTCTGTGACCGATACCGGCGCGGGCATACCCGAAGACCGCTTGGATCGTATTTTCAACGCGTTTGAGCAGGCCGATGGCGCCGCCACGCGGAACTACGAAGGCACCGGTTTGGGCCTCGCGATCTCGACCCGGTTGCTGGAATTGATGGGGGGTCGGATTTCTGTGCAGTCGGAACTTGGCAAGGGGTCTGTCTTCACCATTGACCTGCCGCTTCGGATCCGACCAAGCCAGCCGAAACGGGCGCAGGATGTGCGTGATTTCAACGGGCTCAGGGCCTTGGTGGTTGACGATCTTGAACTCAATCGGATCATTCTGACTGAACGGCTGGCAACATGGGGCGTGCAAAGCGTCGCCGCAGGCTCAGCCCATCAGGCGCTGGAACTGCTGTTGGATTCGCGCCACGATGGCACCCACTACGATGTTATTCTGCAGGATTTCCAGATGCCGGGCATGGACGGCAAGGAGTTGGCGGAGCGTATTCGGGACATTCCGGAATACCGTGATTTGCCCATCGTGATTTTATCCTCTGTTGAAAACACCATTGACCGGGAGGCCCGAGACCATCTGGGGCGCTGTGAGGTCGCCCTGAAACCACTGCGCGCTGCGCAGTTACAGTCGGTCATGAGCCGCGTCTTGGAGACGGCAACCGAGGACGCGCCGCAGGCCGTTCCGGTGCAGGGCGTCGACACGCCCGTCGTTCCTGAGGTGAAACTTCTCCTGGCTGAAGACAACCGGACCAATCAGCTGGTTGTCTCGCGCATGCTGAAGGCGGCGCCGATAGAGGTGTTGATCGCGGCCAACGGGGAAGAGGCGGTGACGATGTTTCAGGAACACCATCCGGATATCGTGCTGATGGATATGATGATGCCGGTAATGGACGGGATCGATGCGACGGCTGAGATACGTCAGCTGGAACAGGACAACGGTCTGGGCCGCTGCCCAGTGGTGGCGTTGACGGCAAACGCGCTGCAATCACATCGAGAGGAATGTCTGGCGGCGGGCATGGATGATTTCCTAAGCAAGCCGATAAACAAGAAGGCGCTGCTTGGCGCAGTTGGCAAATGGGTCGATTGTGGACCTTTGCTGAAAACCGGAACCTGACGCCCCCAGGCTGGCGGAGAGATCTGGCAGATCAGCATGCGTATTCTTCTGCGCGATCTGAGGCGCCTCTGGTGCTATAATATCCTACCAGCCATAGGAATGTGATTTCGTGACGCGCTGGCTTGGCTCAGGTTTTGCTCAGCAGCTGCTTGAGGCTCGACAGGGCGAAAAGACAAGCCGCAAGGCAAACGATCGTTGGGCCGGTTGGCGTGTCGAACATGAAGGCCAGTTGCAAACCTCCCAACGCTGAGACTGCACCGGTGATCGCTGCGATGATGGTCATGCGCTCGGGCGTTGCAGCAAAAGGCCGAGCGGTTGCCGCCGGGATGATCAGCAGGGCCGCAATCAGCAACACGCCGACAACCTTGATCGCAACTGCTACCACGACCGCCAGAGCCAAGGTGAGGACAAGCTGTTCACGCCGGGGGTCAATCCCCGCTGCATGCGCAAGATCGGGGTTCAGCGTTGCGGTCAGCAATGCCGACCAGCGCCACCACAGCAGCCCCACTACCAAGAGGGCACCGCCCCAGATCACCATAAGATCGTTGGCATTTACCGCGAGGATGTCGCCAAAGAGATAGGCCATCAGGTCAAGCCGCACGCCTTGCAGAAAGGACACCGCCACGAGGCCGAATGCGAGAGACGAATGCGCCAGTACGCCCAGAAGCGTGTCGACAGCATAGCCTTTGCCGCTCAGTGTCGAGACGACCGTCGCCATGATCAGGGCCATCGCGAGTACGCCGACAAAGATTGACGTATCGAAACTGAGGGCGAGCGCGATCCCCAGGATCGACGCATGTGCGGTTGCGTCGCCGAAATAGGCCATCCGCCGCCAGACGACAAAACATCCAAGGGGGGCTGCGGCAATCGCGACACCAACGCCCGCAAGCGCAGCGCGGATCAGAAAGCTGTCCAAAATCATCATCAGTGGGGTCCGGTCATATCGGCATTGGCGGTCTGCGGATCATGCGCATGGTCGTGACCGCAGCGGTGATCGTGCGAATGGTTGTGTTCGTGTCGATAGAGGGCCAGGGCGCCCTGCGTCCCGGTCCCGAAAAGAGCGCGATACTCCGGGGCGGAGGCCACATGTTCGGGGGCGCCTTCGCAACAGATGTGACCATTGAGGCAAATCACACGGTCGGAGGCGGCCATAACAACGTGTAATTCATGGCTGACCATTAAAATGGCACAGCCTAGGTCGCGGCGCAGCTGTTCGATCTGCTGATAGAAAGCGGCGGACCCGGGTTGGTCCAGCCCCTGCGTGGCCTCATCCAAAATCAGCAGTTGCGGATTACAAAGCAACGCGCGCGCCAGCAGAACACGCTGGAACTGGCCCCCTGACAATTTGGTCATCTGGCGTTTCATCAACTGTCCGGCGCCGGCTTGCTCCAGCGCTTGCTGCGCAGCGGCATCCGACACGGAATGCGGCAGGCTCAGAAACCGGCGCACATTGAGAGGCAAGGTCGGATCGATATGCAGCTTTTGCGGAACATAGCCGATGCGCAGCCCCTGCGCCCGGGACACAGTGCCAAGCGTTGGCCGCAATGCCCCGATAATTGTCCGCAGAAAGGTTGATTTCCCTGAACCATTGGGGCCGACGATGGTCACGATTTCTCCGCGATCAATCGCGAAGTTAACATTGTGCAGAACCGGGTTGGCGTTGTGCCTGACGCTAACACCGGTAAGTTCGACCAGGCTCATGGCGCGTCGTCCGTCTGACATTTGGGGCAGAGGCCTTCGGCTTCCATTACCGTGCGTTCAATCAAAAACCCCGCTTCACGCGCGGCGGCTCCAAGGCGACCGTTGGAGGTTTGGGACGGTGCCTCGGCAACCGCATTGCACGTACGGCAGATCATAAAGACCGGGGCATGATCATCACCAGGGTGGCTACAGGCCACAAAAGCGTTCAGCCGTTCAATCTTATGAGCGAAGCCGTTTTTTACCAGAAAATCCAGCGCCCGATAGGCAATCGGTGGCTGCGATCCCAAACCTTCGCTGCGCAGAATATCCAGCAGATCATAAGCGCCCATGGCGCGATGGGCCTGCAGCAGTATTTCCAAAACCCGACGCCGGACCGGCGTGAACTGCAGACCATTCGCACGGCAATGTGCATCAGCGACGGCGATCCCGTCGCTGATACAGTGGCTGTGGTCGTGTGCGTGAAATCCGATGGGGTCCATTTGAGGCTCCGTTGGGCGATCTCTTTCGGGGTTGATATGTTATGTTATGACGTTTATCAACCGCCCAGATGTTATACAATTACATGGGGGCGTTATGGGACACATCCGCTTTTTAGCAACTGCCGCAACAGTTTGGGCCGCAGCGACGGCTGCCTTCGCCGAGGTGCCTGCAGTCGCTGCCGACATTACCCCGGTTCATGGCCTCGTGTCGCGTGTGATGCAGGGGGTCGGCGCTCCTGATCTGGTGGTGCCGCCTGGCGCGTCGCCGCACAGTCATTCGATGCGCCCTTCCGAAGCGCGAGCGCTGGATCAAGCGGATCTTGTCTTCTGGGTTGGGCCGATACTGACACCTTGGTTGGAAGGTCCTATTGCGACGCTCGCGTCTGATGCCAAAGTGATCGCTTTGCTTGACGCTGAGACCACTCAGCAACTGATGGTCCGGGAGACCGTTCAGTTCGGGCAGGGGCATGACGACGATCACAGCGATGACCATCATGACGGTCATGACGACGATCACGCTGATGACCATCATGACGTGCATGATGAGGAACATCATGATGCGCATCACGATGAAGAGCACGCCGGTGATCACGCAGACGAACATGATGAGGATCACGGCAACGAAACAGCGCATGCAGATGAGCATGGGCACAACCACGAAGCCGGTAGTCTTGATCCCCACGCGTGGTTGATGGCGGAAAATGGCAGTGCCTGGCTGCAGGTCATTGCGGAGGCTCTGGCGGCTGCTGATCCGGAGAATGCCGCGCTCTACATGCGCAACGCCGCAGAGGGACAGGCCGAGATTGCGACAGCTGCCGCTGAGATTGCAACCAAACTGGACGCTGTAGCGGGCAAGCCATTTGTTGTTTTCCACGATGCGTATCAGTATTTTGAAACAGGGTTCGGGATTGAGGCTGCAGCGGCAATTTCGTTGAGTGATGCATCGGATCCCAGTCCGGCCCGCATCGCCGAGGTCCGCGCAATCGTTCAGGAAATGAAGGTGCGTTGTGTTCTGTCCGAGCCGCAGTTCAACTCCGGTCTGGTTGCAACTGTTCTGGATGGAACTGATGCAGGCACGGCGGTTGTCGATCCGCTTGGCGTCAAGCTGGAGCCGGGCCCACAGTTCTATCCGCAGCTGCTGGCCTCAGTCGGCGAAGCGATCGCGAGCTGCTATTGATCGGTGGGGGTCGGCGTCTGGCCGACCCGTTCCGACAGGAGATGAACCAGTGCGGCGCCGGTCTCATAGTAGGCGCCACGCACCCCGGCAAAGGGCAGCCTGTGGTCGTTGCTCACTGGGATGGGAAGGAGCGATCTGTCTCCATGAATCAGGGCCTCGGCCATGCGTCGGCCAAAAACCGTGCCGGGGCCGATACCGCGCCCTGAGTATCCAAAGCAGGCAAATCCCTGACCCAAATCAATAATTTTTGGGATGTGTTCCGTTGTCATCGCGATCTTACCTGCCCACTCAGCTTCAAACGGATGATCTGCTAGGGCAGGGAACATGACTGCCAGCTTCCGCCGCAGCCAGTTTCTATGAATGCTGCGCGTGGGGTGGGACAAGGCGCCCATGCCCCCGATGATCAACCGTCCGGCGCGGTCGCGTCGCCAGGATGACATGATCAGGCCTGTGTCCCAGCAGCCTTCCGCCTGAGGCAGGATCTGCCCTGCGAGATCGGCTGGAAGCGGCGCGGTTGCAGCCTGAAAATAGCTGACGGGAATGGTGGCCGGGGCGGCATATCCCGTGATGGGCAGCGGGTAGGCGTTTGTGGCCATGATCAAGTGACGGGCGCGAACTGTGCCTTCGGGGGTGCTGACTCGCCAGCCATCTGCTTCGCGCGTGAGACCGACAACCGGTGAGTTTGCATGTAGCTTGGCGCCCTGCGCAGCTGCAGCACGGGCCAGCCCGACGACGTAGCCCAGCGGCTGAATGGTCCCGGCGCGGGGATCGAACAGGGCGCCATAGACGGCATCGCTGCCAACCCGGGCGATAGCATCGCCACGCAACAGGAGCGTGACCGGGGCGCCTATGGCTGTCAGTTGGCGGTGCCGCTTTTGCAGATCTTTCAGTCCCGAACGCGCATGGGCGCAATGCAGCGTCCCAGTCTGCACCGGTTCGCAGTTGATCTGATGGGTTTCGATCAATTCAAAGACCGCTGCGGGCGCGGCTGCAAGGAGAGTGGATAACCGGGCGCCGTTGGCCTTTCCGAGGGCGGCGTTGATTTTCTCGGGCGGTAACCACAGCCCGGCATTGACCAATCCGACATTCCGCCCCGATCCGCCCGCGCCAAAGGTCTCCGCCTCCAGCAAGCGAACATCCGCCCCCAGCTCCGCCGCGCGCAAAGCCGCCGAACATCCGGTATACCCACCGCCGACAACAACCAAATCTGCCGAGACATCATCGTGCAAGGCCGTAGCGGAGAGGTCTTCTCGGCAGGTCGCCTGCCATAGGCTGCGGTTCCCGTCAGGCGTCATACCCGGGTATCCTCTGTGAAGGGAGCATATCGCCTCAAAATCTGGTGTCGCCGCATATGCCCCTCCGTATTTCGCTGGTTCTCATCCGGACCTGTGGTGCTTGTGATCCGCTTGATGATTGATTTTGGCATACCGCAGAGGGTCGCAGTTGCCGAGAGAAATCAGCCGTTTGGTGGTGGTTTCTAGCACGATACGGGGTGCAGCGGCTCAGCCTGTGCGGGTTCCGCCCACATCTTCTGGTGCGATTGATACTGATTTCACAATCGCATGGCAGTCTGTGCCAATGGCCAGATCCAATGCGGCAGCAGATCGTCGGGTGACGCGCGCCAGCAAGGGCCCCGCTGAGGTCTGCAGAGAGATCATAATGCCGGGCCCATCGCCGCTGCGCATGGCGCTGACGCGGCCCGGCAGAATGTTCAATGCAGAGAGGCCAACGGGGCGCTGGCGTGACAGGATCACCTCATGGGCGGAGATGCGGACACGCACGGCATGTCCCGGCGGATGGGGCACCCGGGGAAGAAACAAGGCGAGACCACCGGCGTTCAATTCGCTCAACCCATCATTGTGATGTTGCTGCACTGTTGCCTGCAGAATAGCACCGGCACCACGCACGCCGGTTGGCATGATGGTCGGATCGGCCAGTACCAGATCAGCAGGGCCGCTGCGGATGCAGCGCCCGTCCTGCAGGACAACCACAGTGGTTGCCAGCCGGGCGACCTCAGCAACTGAATGCGTGACATAGAGAATGGGAAGCGTGATTTCATCGCGCAGCCGTTCCAGATAGGGCAGAATTTCGGCCTTCCGCCCCTCCTCCAAGGCGGCCAGCGGCTCGTCCGCCAGGATCATATCCGGTGCCGATAACAAGGCGCGGCCAATTGCGACACGCTGTTTTTCACCACCCGAAAGATTGGCTGGATGGCGGTTCAGCAATGCGCCCAATCCGAGCATCTCGACCACGGTGTCAAATGTCGCCACCTCTCTGTTGCGGGACATAAACCTTTGACCATACATAAGGTTTTTCGAAACACTCATGTGGGGGAAAAGCCGGGCATCCTGAAAGATGTAGCCAATGCGTCGACGGTGCGGGGGGGTATCTACCCCGGCTTCTGTGTCCAGAACAACGCGGTTTCTAAGGCAGATTTTGCCTGCTCTGGGTTTCAGCAGACCTGCCACAGCATTGACGACCGTGGTTTTGCCGGCGCCGGAGCGGCCGAATAAAACGGTCACCCCGCCAGGGGCCGAAAAATCCACATCCAAGGCCAACTGCCCCAGCTGGTGCGTCAGCCTGACCTCTAACATGTCGCGCCCCGAACCCGGTCTGCGACCCGGCGCGCCAGCCATTCTGAGGCTAGCAGCGCTGCCATGGCAAGAGCAACGGAGATGATCACCAACCGAAATGCCGCGGTTTCACCACCGGGTACCTGCAGAAAAGCATAGATTGCTGAGGGGAGCGTCCGCGTTTGGCCCGGAATATTGGAAACAAAGGTGATGGTTGCGCCGAACTCGCCCATTGCCTTGGCGAAGCCAAGGACGGCTCCGGCCAGAACGCCGGGCAGGATCAGAGGCAGGGTGATGGTCACGAACACCCATATCCGCGAGGCACCAAGCGTTGCGGCCGCCTGTTCCAGCCTGGGGTCCACCGCCTCCAGCGAAAGGCGTATGGCCCGGACCATCAAGGGAAATCCCATGATTGCAGCGGCGAGGGCTGCGCCGGTCCAGCGAAAGGCAAAGACAATACCGACTGCGTTCAGTGCAGTCCCAACCGGGCTGGGGCCGCTGAAGACGATCAGCAGGATGTAGCCAGTAACCACCGGCGGCAAGATCAATGGCAGATGAACCACCCCGTTCAGCAGTGCCTTGCCCCGGAACTGCCCACGCGCCAGTGCCAGCGCTACCAACAGCGCGAGCGGCAGTGCTAGAAGGGTTGCCCAGAACGATACCTTCAGGGACAAGGCCACCGCCTGCCATTCTTCGGGGCCAAGCCACTGCATTCTGTTGGGTCACTCCACTAGCACGGTGAAACCTTGCCTGACAAAGATCTCTTTCGCAATCGGACTGCTGAGGAAGTTCAGGAAATCAATGGCCTGCTCCCCGTCATGTGTTGCAGCGGCGGGGTAGGTGATTGGTGCGTGGCTGTCCGGTGGGAACCGGCCAACAACGGTGACCGCGGGGGTGCCAATCACGTCGGACCCGTAGACCACACCCAGACCGGCGGCGCCGCGGGCAACCAGTGCAAGAGCTGCGCGCACATTGTCGGTCTGAGCAACATGTGGCTGCAAGTGATCCCAAAGGCCCAGATGTTGCAACGCAGACTTGCCATAAATTCCGGCTGGTACCGCCTCTACCAGAGCCATTGCCAGTGGACGATCCTGCACCTGTGCCAGCAGCGTGGATGAATCTTGCAAGGAGAGGGAGGGCACGCTTGCTAGGGCTGCGGTTGGCGCGATCAGGACGAGAGAATTGCCGAGGAGATCAATCCGTGTCTCGGCTGAAATCAGGTCTCGCGACTGGGCCCAATCCATCCAGGCAGCGTTTGCAGAGATGAAAACATCCGCTGGCGCGCCATATTGCAGCTGCCGGGCCAGCAGGGAGGACCCGGCCAGTGACAGATCAACGGTTGTACCGCTCTCGGTTTCGTAGGCTTCAATGATCTGCTCCAGCGCGGTTTTGAGGCTTGCCGCGCCAAAAACGGTAAGGCGGTCGCCGAAAGCGGATCCCGGCAGGAACAGGGCCAGAACCATCGCGAAGCGGGCGAGAAATCGGCCTATCCGCGGTCCTGCGCGCCTGAGGCGTTCCGGCTGGTGTTGGCTCTGCACGTTACGTCCTGTCGTCATATAATATCAGAATGATAACGGCTCATGTGAATAGGCTGCAAGGTGCAACTCGGCAGTTACGCAGAGACGGGTGCATTGTAAAAAAGGGCCCGACTGCGCCGGACCCTTCCAAAATTTCGAGGTCATATCGGTACCGGTGTTTCAAGCAAAGGCCCCGGTCCTAACGCGCCTAGAACAGCGTGACCGCACCAACATCTGCTGCCGGTTTGGTTGCCGGAGCGGGGCGCGCCGCAACGCGTTCCTGCTCGCCCAGTCGCCTGTCATCTTTGACCTGCGTTTGCTGTGCAGCCCCCGTAACCGCGTGGAAACGCACCCGTCTTGCCGAAGTGCCACCAACACTGGAAGACACCACCGCGATGCTCTCGTCTCGCAGGAACCGCTGGACGAAGTCGGCATTTGAGGCGCCGATATCGGAGAGATTTGCTGACATTTTGGCCCCGCCGAAAACCTTGGCTTTCAAGTTTTCGCGCCGCGCCCCTTTTTTCATGATGCCGTTGATCAGCAGTTCCATAGCATGGATTCCATAGCGCGCATTCACACTATCGCTCGCGGTTGAGGAGGCCAGCAGAAAGTGGTTCATACCGCCGACACCAACTTGGTCATCGTAGATGCACGCAGCAATGCAGGAGCCGAGTACGGTGGAGAACACCACTGTCGGGGATGTCGATACGCGATACTCGCCTTGTAGAACGGTCACCGTGGTAGAGTTAGCAAAGACGCTCAAGGTGATTTCCTTCCCAGTTATTTGTCAGGTCTTGCAAGCCTGAATCAATGTTCCGGCCATTCGCGCAAGCGAGACCTGTTGCTGCGCGGCGCCCATTTCCCAGGCAACGCGTGGCATCCCGTAGACGACGCTGCTTTTCTCGTCCTGCGCAAAGGTCTTCGCCCCAGCCTTGCGCAGTTCCAGCAGCCCTTGCGCCCCATCTTGCCCCATACCGGTTAAGATTGTGGCAACAACGCTTTTTGCGATGGGCACGGCAGACATAAAAAGTGCATCGACTGACGGCATGTGACCCGAGATCGGAGGGCCCTCCTTGAACCGGGTGCGATACGGCTTTCGGGGGGTCATACCCATGTGGCGGGGTTGGCCCGCCGCTACATAGACATGGCCGGGCGACAGCGTCATATTGTCGTCTGCCGCCAATACTTTAGCCGGGCAAATGCGGTCCAGAAGAGAGACTAGCCCGCGGCCAAAGTTCTTGCCGGTGTGCTGAACGATTAGGGTCGGCGGACAGTTCAGCGGAAATCCGACCAGCACGCTGCGCAGAGCTTCCACGCCACCGGTGGACGAGCCAATCAGGATAATCTTGTCACTACCTTGGCCTGCGGCGGCGCCAGCGGTTTGTTTTTGCAAGGGCGAGGCCTGATCCCGGCGCGGCGCCTTGACCATCATGTCGAAATAGCGTGAAAAATCGCGTGGGTTATCCGATTTCGTCAACTCGAAGATGCCAGCACCAACGTCCAGCAACGGCGAAGAGTTACGTGCTGGCGTTGACCCCTGATTGTCCATTACAGACACCCATCTGATGTCAAGCGCCGAGAAGAGAGCCAGCATCATTTCGAACTCGGGTAGTTTGGTGAACCCATCTTCGACGAAGGCAAAAGTGGGTTGGCCCGCCTCTGCCTGATTGTAGGCCATCATCAGATTGTTGGCCAAAAGCACCTGAAGGCCAGGATAGGTGGCCTCCATATGTTGTTGTAGGGTCTGCGCAAAACGCCGGTCCGTGGTGATGATCAATAGGCTCTGTGACAATGCTCATTCCGCTTGTTGCGTTCGGACAAAGGCCGAAGTGTTTCAGATGTACGTGCCCCCAACCGTGGTTTGAGGCTGGAGGCTTTTGGGGGGATCAGAAATCCTGCCAGATATCCTTGGCGGCATTGCCGCTGGTGCTGGCCGCTGCGGGGACCGGCTGCGGTGTCACAGCCTCGATGTCCCAATCATCGCCATGGGCGCTGGGGGCGGCCGGTGGAGCATCCTGCATGGCAACCGTTTTCTGGGGTTGGGCTGCTGGGGCCGCTGTGGATTTGCGGGCCGGGGCGGCCGCCTGCCCGCCGCCCGCTGCGACACGGAAATGGGCAACCAGGTCGGCCAGCTTGCTGGCATCCGCATTCAGCATGTGACCGGCGGCGGTGGCCTCTTCAACCATGGCAGCATTCTGCTGGGTGACCTGATCCAGCTGGGTCACGCCGGTGTTGATCTCATGCAGGCCGGTGGATTGCTCGCTCGCCCCGGTTGCGATGCCGGACACCAGTTGCGAGATATGGCTGACCCGTTCGACAATGCCCTGAAGCGCATCGCCGGTTTTGCCAACCAGATCCACGCCACGCTCCACCTGTTTGGTGCTGTCGCCGATCAGGGTCTTGATCTCCATCGCGGCATCCGAGGAGCGCTGCGCCAGGGCGCGCACTTCGCTGGCGACCACGGCAAAGCCCTTGCCCGCCTCACCGGCGCGTGCGGCTTCCACCCCGGCATTGAGTGCCAGCAGGTTGGTCTGGAAGGCGATATCATCAATCACACTGATGATCTGCGAGATATGGGTCGAGGATTGTTCGATCTCGGTCATGGCAGAAACCGCGCTCTGGACGACTTCACCGCTGGTCTCGGCCTCCTGTTTGGCCTCCTGCATGATGGTTTCGACGCTGCGCGCGCCTTCGGCGGCGGATTTCACGCTGGCCGTCATCTCATCCAGCGCGGCGGCGGTTTCCTCCAGCGTGGCGGCCTGGCTTTCGGTGCGGTTGGACAGATCGTCAGAGGCCTGGCTGATCTCATTTGCGCCACTGCGAATGCTCTCGGCCGTGTCTATCACCTGGGTGACCGTGGAGCTGAGCGTTTCAGAGGTACGATTGAAATTCTCGCGCAGTTTTTCATGATGGGATGGGAAGGGGTCTGAGATGGGCTGGGAGAAGTCTCCGGTAGCAAGACGCACGAGACCCGAGCTGAGTTGCTCGACAACAACCTCTTGTTGTTGCTGCAGTTCTGCACGATCCAGTTCAGCAGAGCGTGCTTGCTTAAGATCATCCTGCAGGCTGATCAGCTGTTTGCCGATATCACCGATTTCGTCATTGCGGCTCGCTTCGGGGACATTTGACTCCAGATTTCCGGAAGCCACCTCTTCGATACGGTTGCAAATACGGCTGATTGGATGGGTGATTGAACGTGCAAAGAGCCAGCCTATGAGCGACATGACCGCTGCACAAACCAGAGAAATCAGGAGCAGAATATTGCGTTCCCGCGCGACAGGCGCAAACAACTCCGCACGGGCCTGTTCTGCAACAATTGCCCAATTGACTTGCGGCATGTCGATAGGTTGCGAATAGGCGACAACCGGGGTGCCGTGTGAGTCTACAGTATCGGCGTAAAAGCCACTTTCGCCGGTGAGAGCGGTTGAAATCTGTTCCGTTTCAGGCAGTTGTTCCAACACCTCGTGCACGTCGTCATGACGCGAGTTTGTGCGCACCTTCAAATCTTGGCCGATGATGAATACGTCCAGTGTCTCGTTCATGTCGGTCACAGGATTGACGATTTTGGTCAACATGCTGACAGGTACCTGCAGGGCAATAGCCCCCTGCAGGTCGCCAGCGGCGTCAAAAACTGGGCTGGCAACAAATGCAGCGGCGTCGCCGTTGCTCGGCGCGTAAGCTTCGAGATCCGCAAAAGTGACCTCTCCTGCGGACATGTCGATGGCTGCCCTGAAGGCCTTGCCAAGTCCAGAATCGGCATAAGCGCCATTGACCAGGTTCGAGGCGTAGTCGGCTTCCTTGGTGACCGAATAGACGACGTCACCCGCAGTATTGATCAAGAAAACGTCGTAATACCCCTTGTTTTGGAGCACCGCTGTCAGAGAGGGGTGAAAACGAGCATGGTGCATGTGGTAGGGCGAGTCCCCGACGCCCCGATTCAGCAGGTGTTTTTCACCTGCCGCGTTGGGGTTTGCGTCGATATAGGCGTTTCGCAGCGTTTTCTGCGGATCCCCTTCGATTCCTTCCCAAGTCATGGTGAACCATTCAAGAGCGGTCGCCGTTGAGGGGATCGCTGCCAGGGTCGATGCGTCAGCACGAATGCCCTCAACAAGCGCTTTCAGCGCCATACTGCGGTCCTCGGTCATGGCGTGAAATTGTTCCTCAGCATGTGCAATTGCATTGCGCTGAAAGGCGAGGGAGCTGATCGTTACAAAGATCGCTGTCACCAGCACGCTGAACCCTACGATGAAGAGGGGCAGCTTGTAGGCTAGGCGCAAGTTGGGAATAATTTTCATCGGATACTCCATTCACAGGCACAAGAAGTGGGTGATGGCCCTCTCCTTTTCCCTTTGATGCCTGCTAGGGGTTAATTTCGACCTTACGAGGGGTTGGTTTTTCACGGCAATTTCTCGGTAAAACGCCATAATGGACGTCAGTGCGAGTCCGTATAAATATATTCCCGCGCGTGAGTGCTGGTGTTCTGGCGAGGCGGGGCGGTCCAGAAATTGACCATCAGCACGCAGGTAAAATTTAGCGAAATTCCAGCTGGTTTTTACTGTCAATTCCACGCCGATTCAGGGCGCCCCACGGTGGGTCCGGCAATCAAATATTAAGGCCCGCCGTCTACTCCTACCGTATCGACTTGAAACCTGTCGCCGAATACGGGGGTGCGAATCGCTGACCATGACGACGGAAACGCAAAAACACATCTTGGACCTGCCCAATGCCTTCTCGGATCTGGATCCGCTGATCGCATTCTTGCGCGGGGCGCGCACTCAGGCAGTGGAGATTGATTGCAGCAATGTGGCGGTCATGCCGTCACGCTGCCTGCAGCTTCTGCTGAGTGCAGAACAACAATGGCGGTCAGAGGGGCTGGGGTTCTCAGTCGCCAAGATCACTGAAGGGTGCCGGAAATCGCTCACTCTTTTGGGGCTCGAGCCCAACCGATTTGAAGACGAGGAAACAGCATGAAGACGAAAGTTCTGGCAATCGACGATTCCCGCACCATCCGGAATCTCCTGGCCGCCGCTTTGGAAGAAGCCGGTTTTGAATACCACTGCGCCGTGGACGGCCGCGAAGGTGTGGACATGTATGCGGATGTGGCGCCGGATGTGGTGATCACAGATATCAATATGCCCAATCTGGACGGCTTTGGTGTGATTGAAGAGTTGCGCGGTGATGGCATCAACTCGAAAGTGCCGATTTTGGTTCTGACCACCGAGAGTGCGCCTGAGCTGAAAGCCCGCGCCCGTGGTGCTGGCGCCACAGGATGGATCACCAAGCCATTTGATGACGCGTCTCTGATTTTCGCGTTGAAGCGCGTTACCGGAGCCGCGGCCTAAGATGGCGGGGTCGATACAGGACACATTCTTCGAGGAGTGCGAAGAGCTCCTTGAAGCAATGGATGAGGGTTTGACCGCTATCGAAGGAGGCGATCACGACCCTGAGGTTGTCAATGCCGTCTTCCGGGCGGTTCACTCGATCAAAGGTGGCGCAGGGGCATTCGGCTTGGACGAGCTCGTCGCGTTTGCCCATAAATTTGAAACCGTCTTTGACGAGGTGCGTGCCAACCGGCTTCAACTTGATACCAAGCTTATTCAGCTGCTGCTGCGTTGTAGCGATCACCTGTCTGATCTTGTGGCGACCTCCCGCGATGGTGGCAGCGTTGATGAGGCACATAATGATGTGCTCGTCTCTGCTCTCGAAGAGTATATCGACGAGGAAGAAGAAGAGGTCGTATTCCAGCCGATGGGTTTGGGTGGTGCTTTTGAAATGGCGCCGATCGAAGTGGAAAAGGAGCGGGTCTATACCATTCGCTTCCACCCACTGAAGGATATGTACGGCACGGGCAACGAACCTTACTTTCTGTTCCAGACCCTCGCCGATCTTGGCACGCTGGAGGTCACACTGGACGAGAGTGAGCTGCCCGGCTTCGACGCGCTGGATACCGACGAAAGCTATCTGATCTGGGCGCTGACGCTGACCACGACAGAGCCGAAGTCGGCAATTGAGTCGGTTTTTGAATTTGTGGAAGGACTGTGTGAGCTGTCCATCGATTCCGATATGGATGAAGAGGACGATGCCAATGCGCTGGCTGCGCTGGAGGCTGCCTTTGGGGCCGCTCCAGAGGAAGGTGGTGATCAGGTGACTGCCCCTTTTGAACCGCCGGTCTCAGCTCCAGAGCCGGAGGCCGTGGAAGCCCCGGTGGCCGCCAAAGCGGCGGCGCCGAAAGCTGAGGCCGCGAAATCCGAGCAGCGTGGGCCAAACCCGACGCTACGGGTTGATCTGGAACGGGTCGACCGGTTGATCAACGCTGTAGGCGAATTGATCATCAACCATTCGATGCTGGCACAGCAGATTGCCAACCTTGATGTTGCAGATCTGCGGGATGTGGAAACTGAACTGGAGGGCTTCAAGAATCTGGCCCGTGATATCCAGGAAGGTGTCATGTCCATCCGCGCACAACCCGTTAAGCCGCTGTTTCAGCGGATGGCGCGAATCGTGCGGGAAGCCTCCGCCGCGACTGGCAAGACAGCCAAGCTGATCACCGAGGGTGAGGGCACCGAAGTTGATAAGACCGTTATTGAGCGACTGTCTGACCCGTTGACCCACATCCTGCGCAACGCAGTCGATCATGGTATCGAAAAACCTGAGGATCGCGACGCGGCGGGCAAGACCAAGAGTGGTGAAATCCGGCTATCGGCGTCTCATCGGTCTGGAAGTGTCTGTATCGAAATCAAGGATGATGGTGCGGGTGTCAATCGGCCGCGCGTGAAGCAGATTGCCATCGACAAGGGCCTCATTCCCGAGAATGCGGACCTTTCCGATAGCGAGATCGACAACTTGTTGTTCCTGCCGGGATTTTCCACGGCAAAAGAGATCTCAAATCTGTCCGGGCGCGGTGTCGGAATGGATGTGGTCAAGAATGCGGTGACAGCCTTGGGGGGGCGGATCAATATTTCCTCCACACCGGGTAAGGGTTCGGTATTCACCATTATTCTGCCACTGACTCTCGCTGTGATGGACGGGATGGTTGTTTCCGTAGCGGATCAGACCATGGTTGTCCCGATCACTTCGATTGTCGAGACGATGCGCGGCAGCGATGATATGGTCAATAATCTGGGCGCGGATGGCACGCTGCTGTCTATCAGGGGGAATTTTGTTCCTGTCTGCGACGTTGGCGGCGCGTTGGGACTGTCCAAGGCTGATCAGGATCAGCCACCTGGGGTCTATCTTCTGGTCGAGACAGAGACGGGTCAGCGCAGTGCTTTGGCTGTGGATGACATCCACGACCAACGTCAGGTCGTCATCAAAAGCCTTGATGGCGTTTGCGGAAACATCCCCGGCGTCGCGGCCGCAACCATTCTCGGTGACGGCAAGATTGCCATGATCCTTGACCCCGAAAGTATTCTTGCGGCTTCGCCTTCGGCAGCCGCTTTCGACACAGAGCGGAGAATAAGCAATGCAATCGCAAGCTGAAGCCAAATATGACGATTCGGAAATCAAACACGCCCAGCACAGCGAATTTGTCAGTTTCACCGTTGCTGGCCAGGCGTTCTGTTTGAAAATCACCCAGATCCGGGAAATTCGGCGCTGGTCTCCGGTCACGATCCTGCCTCATGCACCTGCGGATGTGCTGGGGGTCATGAACCTGCGCGGGGCTGTGATCCCGATCTATGACCTGTCTGCACGTTTCGGACTGCAGCAGACAGAGGCGAGTGAGCGAAATGTTGTGATCGTCGTCTCGGTGCATGGCAAGCCTGTTGGCCTGTTGGCCGAGTCCGTTTCGGAGATCATTTCGATCAATCCGGATGACATTCAGGACACGCCGCCGGTCGATAGCCGTAACACGATGGACTACATCCAAGGGATTATTTCGCACGATGAAACGATGGTGCGGATCATCAATCTGGATGCTGTTATCACTGTACCGGAACAGGTGATCTCGTGACTATTGCTAATCCCATTGATACTCGTGCGGATGGTTTCACCCTGTCAGATCAGGACTTCGAAGCTATCGCCGACTTTGCGCACAAGCACTTTGGGCTGGCTATGTCGAGCAGTAAGAAGCCTTTGGTTTCTTCACGCTTGGCGCGGCGGTTGCGCAAGCTGAATTATACCGATTTCAAATCCTATCTTAAGGAATTGAACGGTCCCAATGCGGATGCAGAGCGCAGTGAACTGCTGTCTCTGCTGACCACAAACGTGACGCAGTTCTTTCGCGAACCGCATCATTTCGACACGCTGCGCGATGATGTCCTGCCGCCGTTGCTGGAGAAAGCACGTCGTGGAGATCGTGTGCGCATCTGGTCTGCAGGATGTTCGAACGGTCAGGAGCCTTACACCATCGCGATGGTGTTAAAAGAGCTCTGTCCAGATGTTGAGAAGCTGGATGTAAAAATCCTTGGCACGGATATCGATCCGGTGGTTGTTCGCAAGGCGTCCGCGGCCCGGTATTCGGCTGATGAACTGTCGCAAATACCCCAGAAATATAGCGGGTATTACAAGATCGAAGGCCAGGATGGGGCAATCCGCGATGATCTGCGCGCATTGCTGACATTCGGGGTGCTCAATCTGATTGAACCCTTCCCGTTCAAGGGCAAGTTCGATGCGATTTTTTGCCGGAACGTGGCGATCTACTTCGATACTCCGACGCAGCAGAAAGTCTGGCATGCCTTCCAACGCAGCCTGAACCCCAGTGGCTATTTGTTCATCGGTCATTCGGAACGCATGTCGGGGCCCGCGGCATCGGCGCTGCAGACCGTTGGCATCACCACTTACCTAAACTCTCCTGCCGGTGGGAACACCTGAGCAGTCCGGCACAATAAGAGAAAATGAGGAACTAAAAATGAGCTTGAAAGACTCTCTGCGCGTGATGGTCGTTGATGATATGTCCACCAGTCGGGGCATCCTGACCCAATGTCTGGATGAGCTTGGCGTGAGCAACTATATGGTTGAAAACAACGGGCAATCGGCATTTCAGAAGCTCGTCGCCAATCCGGTGCACCTGGTCCTGTCTGACTATAATATGCCGGGCATGGATGGTCTGGGTCTCTTGAAGGCCTTGCGTGAACATCGTGTGACACAACGGGTGGGCTTCATCCTGGTGACTGGCAAGCCAACGCCCGAAATCGTCGAGGTTGGCCGCCGTCTTGCGATGAACAACATCATTCGCAAACCCTTCACAGTTGCCACGATGAAGCAGGCTATTGAACAAGTGGTTGGTCGCCTATGAATATGCAATCGGCACCACCGCCGAAAGGCCACACGATCAGTGACCTTTGCGATGTGTCGCGCGCTGAGATGAAGCGGCTGCAAGAACAGGTGCAGGTGCTTGAGGATACTGTGTTGACGATCTTTGAGCGCGGGACACCTCCCACACGTGAAGAACGACAGTCTTTGCAGGACTTTGATCTGGTTGTGCAGACACTGGCTGCAATGGTGAAGTTCTATGATGAACTCAGAAAACTTGCAGCGGACACCGGCGGTATCAACCTAGAGGACAGCAGTGCGGTGGTAACACTACACAAGCTGCGTGACCGGCTGCGTGATCCCGCAAGTGCAGCTCAGGAGTAAGAACACTTGCACCGCCTTCTCGGCGGTGCAGGCCTGCACCGGAATTGGTTTTCTGCGCAGATTGCCTGACGCCATGACTGCAAGCACCACCGTTCGCGCCTCGGCAGGCTCCCCTGTGCGAGTATCAACAATGGTCAAGAGAGGACCAAACCCTGAATAGAGCGAGCTGAAGCGCACGCTCTGATAGGAAAGCGCTATGTTTAGTCTCGATCAACTATCTCTTGGACATAAAAACGTAGTTCACCAGACGTAGACCTCCATTTCATTGGCGGAGATGGAGTATCCGGTTTGACCAAGATTGGTTGACTGCAATTGCGTGCGCATGGTCCCTGTCACCCAAACAGGATCCCAGAGCATGTCGCCCGGCCAAGGCGTCTTGGTGCTCACCATAACCAGTTGATTTGCAGGTGGTGGGGGGGTGTGGATACAGGCGCCGACGTAGGGAACCAACATGAAGTCGGTGACCCCGTCGGAACTGATTTCAAAGGGAATGATGAAGCCGGGCATTTTGATGAAAGCACCGTTGAGCGCTTTGTTCAGTTTTGTGGCATTGGCGTCGTAAACCGGCGACCATGTATCATTTTCCATGTCCAAATCGCCTTCACCGATAATCTCCGAATAGGGAACACCGGGTGGAATCAAATCCTCCCACATGATTTCTCGGGGGGTCGCTCCAAAAGCCATATGCGGCGCCATGACAGATCCAGCCAAACCCATCATAACCGTTCTGCGGTTCACCATGTGCATTCACCTCACTCAGAGCATCACGTTTTGACGACCATACCATCAGCGACAGACATTCTGTAGGCTCGCATGGCGGGTATGAGGCTCACAATCACGCCAGCGCAGATTACACCCAGAATGAGCCAAACCTCGCGCAGCGTCGGAGTATCAATCGGTATCCAGAGGCCGAAAGTGCTGTCTAGGATAGGTTGGGCCACCAGCAATCCAGCGTATTGCAAAACCAGTCCAAGAAGTGCGCCAACGGTGGCCATCACCATTGCTTCCAGCACCAGTAAGCTGAGGATGGTCCGGGGTCGGGCACCCATGGCGCGGAAAATTGCCATTTCACGGCGCCTTTCGTTAAGGCTGGAAAAAATTGTCGCCATCATTCCGATCAAGGCGGTGACCACCACCATCGCTGACACCGCGAGCAAAGCGGTTTCCGCGATGCCGACAATGCTCCACAGCTCCTGCAGCGCAACGCCTGGCAAAATCGCCAGCAGGGGCTCCTCGCGATAGTCATTGATGGCGCGTTGCAACGCGAAGGTCTGGAGTGGGCTTTCAACGCCTATGAGGGCTGCGGTTATAGCCTTGGGCGTCAGCTCCATCTCACGGATGACGTCGACCGGCGTTGATTGGCCGGGGATTTGGGCGCCGCTTTTCCAGTCAACATGTATTGCTTCGATTGCCTCCATGCTAACGATGACTGTGCGATCAACTGGTGTGCCCGTTTTCTCCAGTATCCCGGACACGCGGAAGGGCTGATCTTTATGTTTGGCAAAGGACGCAAGCCCATGCGCTACGATAATGGGGTCTCCGACATGATAGCCGAGTGTGGCAGCGACATCGGCACCAATCACGGTATCAAAGAGATCATCCATCCGGGTGCCATCGGCCATCACTAGAGATCGGCCTTGGCGGTATTTGTAATGATCGAAGAATGCTTTGGTTGTGCCCATGACACGAAACTGACGATGGCTGTCGCCCAGTGAAATCGGTACGATCCAGTCAACTTCGGGTCGTCTTGCGATGTCTTGATAGCTTTCCCAGGTGACATTGTTGGTCGCATTGCCAATGCGGAAAACAGAATAGAGCAGCAGCTGCACTGATCCAGACCGGGCACCGACAATTAGATCGGTCCCGGAAATTGTGTCGGCAAAGCTTGCTTTGGCACCCGTCCGTATTTTCTCGACACCAAGAAACAGAGCGACAGACAACGCGATGGCAAGGATTGTCATGCCGACAGTCAACGCGCGTGCGAAGAGGGAAGCAATTGCAAGGCGCACTATCATGTCATCGCCCTTTTCATGTGAGCGATATCTTCCATATGGATCACACGGTCAAAACATGCGCTGAGCCGTGAGTCATGGCTGACCATCAGCAGCGAGGAGCCATGCGATGCTGTCTGAGTAAAAAGTAAGTCTAAAAAGGCGCTCTGCACACCGCTATCAAGTGCTGAGGTCGGCTCGTCGGCGATGATCAATGGGGGGGTGCCGATCAATGCTCGGGCCACTGCAACGCGTTGCTGTTGGCCCACGCTCAGGGTCCGGGCCTTGGCGCTGATAACATCCTCTGGCAAATTGAGCGCAGAACACAGTCGCGCTGCCTCTGCAGTTGGGTCACTCACACGCTGCCGCCGTGACGGCGCGAAGCGGAGCGGGAGTAGAATGTTGTCTATCACCGATCCAAAGGGCAACAGGTTAAATTGCTGAAAGATAACCCCAATATGGTCTGCTCTAAACGTGTCGCGTGCGCCACCGCTCAACGCGGAGATCGTCCTGCCCGCGATCGAGATCTCGCCACGGTCCGGCAGGACTGTGCCGCAGATCAACGATAAAAGCGTGGACTTTCCCGAACCGCTTTCGCCCAGCAACAGCACAGTTTCACCTGCTGATACAGTAAGGTGCGGGACCGTCAGCGAGAATCCGTCGCGACCTGGCCAGCGATAGGCCAGATCGTTGATTTCGAGGGTTGCATCAACCACCAGGGGTCACGGCTCCAAGTTTAAGACTGGCGCGTTACGGTCAACCTGATAGGCCTGTGCGCCAGTTGATCTGATCACTTGCACATCCACACTTTGCGCCTGCTGAAAGGCAGTGAAATAGGCAAATGTTATGTCGCTCAACGCTTCAGGATTCGCACAGTCTAGCACGTAGTTGGCATGAAACTCGGAGTGGGCCGCATGCTCTGCGTGACCATCATGATGATCACTATCGTGCTCTTCGTGTTCATGTTCCTCATGTTCAGCGTCGTCATGTTTTTCATGATCCTCATGCCCGTGATCATGCGTGTGTTCATCATCGGCATGCTCCTCATGCCCGTGTTCGTCAGCGTGATCCTCATGTTCCTCCCCGCTTTCAAGTGCTGCATGAGCATCCACTATGCTGCAGAGCGCTGAATCCGGGACGACGAACAGCTGCAAAGGTGAGCTGAGTGTGGCAAGTGCAGTGTTAACCGCGGAGATATCTGCCTCACTTTTGGCGGCGTATTCAAACCCGACGATATCTGCCCCCGGGGCTTCGAATTCCATTGAGACGGTTGTGTTTTCGATCGCAATGTTGAGCGTCCCAACGCCGTGTTCATGGGCATCAAGTTCGCGCGTGCCCTCCGCCAATGCAGGCAGAGCGGTGACGATAGCAAGCAATGAGAGAGTTCGTTTCATGATCAATATCCAATATGTTAACAGTCGATCAGGCGGCGCATGCGCCGCACAATCCGTGGATTTCGACAATATGCCGCACGGCGTGAAAAGCATTCTGGTCGGTCAGGGCCGTAAGTTTTGGTAGCAGCTCGCTACCGTCATGTTCGTCAACACTGCCGCAATCGTCACATATCGCCAAGACGGGCACGCTCTCCGCATGGCTGCAACGGCAGGGCACAAAGGCATTAATCGATTCAAGACGGTGAGCGCGCCCCTGGTGGGTCAGCGCCGAAAGCGTACGATAGACGGTCGGGGGCGCAATATTAGGCTCAGATATCTGAAGTTGTTCAAGAATTTGATACGCAGTCATCGGCTTGTCACATGCCTTCAGTACGTTCAGTACATCCTGTTGCCGAGCAGCAGCGCGTTTTCTCATATCAAGACTCCCTCGCTGCACGGTTTATTATTTTATAATATAACAAACCGCAAGATATGAATTTTCTTGCTGCCTCCTAGATCGTCTGCCGAGAGCCGTTGTCACGATCCCAGCACATCCTTGCCGCTCAGCAGGATCTGTCACCTGTCACGGGCGCTCTCTCAGTCTTTGGTTTCAGTGCGAGGAACCGTAAAGAAAAAGTCGTCTGCAAGATCCTGTTCGGTGAGCTCATCCGGGATAACATCCGGACCGTTCAGGAACACATTGGTGCAAAAATGCGCATGCATTCGGGACAGCTTGCGCAGTCTGTCGCCTGTGATTTCCTGGTATAACGTTCGCATGTCGTCGCGTTTTTTTAATTCGTCAATCTGTTCCCGATGCCGCCGACAGGTATAGTCGTGCGCGGCAGCTATATCCGGGTCACTCAACAGCCGCGCCATTTCTGCCTCAAGTTCGGGGATAAGGCGTTGAATGGATCGCTCTTCCTCAGAATTATTATTCATTCGAAACCAGTAGGGTAGCCCTTGATCTCGTTCCGTGTGGTTCACACGGCCACGGTCCCGTTTGACCAGAAAACTCTCAGCACTGCGCACTGCATAATGATTGAGCTGCACCAGATCATACCCATAGGTTTCAATGGTTGAGCGCCAGCCGCTGCGGAACATCTGTTGTGGCATAGCCTGCCCGGATCCATTCACCCAATGGATATCCCTCCAGTGGTGCGGCCGCAGCCCTTTGGGCCGATGTACGCCGAGCTTTTTGAAGATGCCATCATTTCGGAACAGCGTTTTGAAGCCCCATGCCTGGTGAGGCCTGCGCGTGATTTCATAGGCGCATCGTGTGAACTCTCGCGTGACCAGCTCCCCTGAGAATTCCGACACGTCATTGTTGCCGAACAAGCGCCACGTCATGGCGATCATATTGGCGCCTTGCGTCGCTGCATAAAGATCGCTGAGATACCCGTCACCACATTTGATGTTGATGAATTCATCAACATCCATGCTGAGGATCCAGTCAGCGTCGCGGACAAGGGGTTCCTGTTGAGCCGCCTGAAATGCCGCATGTTGTGGGGGTGTCTTGGTGTCGTGGAGGGGGTTGTCTCGATGTTGGACAATCTCCTTGTCCTGCAGAACCCTCAGCAGCGCATCAGTGCCGTCCGTGCAGTCGTTGGTGTAGATGAGAAAATCATCAACCCCGATGACCCTATGGTAGGCCAGCCATTCCAGAATGAACGGCCCCTCGTTTTTCATGGTCGTGACGACGGATGTCCGGGTTCCCACGCTTGAGTGATTCAGGCGTTTCTTTTCAGGCATACGCACCGGATTGCCGCCAAGATGTTCCAGTGAGAGTGTCAGCAGCTCCGGCGATTCCAGTAAGCTTCCTTTTGCCACGAGGTGTGAGATTTTCCGTGTTGGATGACGTAGGACCATGTTTCGAAAGAAATTTGACGGTTGCGTCGGCTCGGCTATGGCTCCGATAATCTGGCTTTGCTGCCAGATATGGCCGTCTTTGCTGCCGCCAGGCGCGACGCACCAACGTGGATGGCGGGTATTGCTGTCAAACGCAGTGCAGATGTGATCAGCAAATGAGGCATCTTGGTCCCGGCGGACGCGCCACGGATAGGTCTGGGCTCCTAGTAAGCGGATGTATTTGTCGTCTGCCTGTACTGCGCGGTCAAAGACATTCGGCCCTGATGGCGGGGCCAATAGGTCATATAGATCTATGTTTGCAACGGCGCGCGCGGCGCTTAAGAACCGTCTTCGGATGATTTCATAGATCAGACACTCGCCCAGCGGTGCTCTCCATGGATCTATGGGCGGCCGCGCTGACCAATCTCTAATAGGGGCGTTTCGAACATTCAAAGGGTGTGCTTCTGCAGGCAGTCCTTTCTGACCCAGTGGGATTTCCGAGTGTATCACGACCACTTGGCTTAGCCCTTTGATCGTGTGCGCCAAGTTGCGCAGTTCTCTGATGAAAAGGCGGCTTTCATCGGGTGGCGTTTGGTCGAGAATGACAGCCGCCTGCATTCCATGCTGCGTTGCATGATATTGCATCCAGGTCGCGGCTGTTTTCGGGCTTTCACCATTGCGGATTGCAAGCAGCACATTGAGACCGGCAAACAAGCTGGTTTCCACAGGTTCCGCAGTGAGGCTGAATGATTGCCCCTCTATATCAAGCGCAATCGGGTCGGTAGGGCTTGATATGGGAGTATCTAGGATCACAGCGCCGTTTCCGCTCCGAATTGGGGAAGCAGTCGTGTGCGGTGTTGAGATGTCTTCGAGCCGAGTACCAGATTTGAAGAAGAGTCTGGCCAGATAGCCGGTGCTTTGGGGTAGGGCAACGCAGTCCAGTAGGGTGGTTCCTGCGAGGCACTGCGTGCGCAACTGACGTTCCAGAACCTTATCCGATGTGATCGCGAAGTCTGAATGCGTCATAGAATATCCGTAGCGATTTCTTTTAAGTACCATGGCTTTGTAAATCTGACCTGTCAAAATGACGATCAATGCTGGGGTGCAAAGCAAGGCATCCTCTCTTCGAATGCAAATGGATATTCCATGTCACTTTGCCAAGAAGCTACCGATACGAACTGGTTGTTCCCCCGGTCCAGCGACGGAAGGCGCGGTGAAAGTTCGCAGCCGATGAAAAGCCAAGGTCGTCGGAGATGTCCTCGATGGATTTGTGACCAGCCCGCAGGTCACGGATGGCGATGTCACGGCGTAAAGCGTCCTTGATGGACTGGAAGGACGTCGCCTCATCCTCCAGCCGTCGCATAAGCGTGCGAGGTGTCACATTTAGCATCGCCGCCGCGTCCCCCAGACGGCAGTCTTCCCAGTTTGATCGATAAAGAAAATCCCGGATCTGCAGGGACAGCCGATGCTCGCGAAAACCGGTGAAAATCCAGTCCCGCGGCGCCCGATCCAGGAATGCCGCAAGTTCCGCCGGGCTACGAGGTTGCGGGGGTCCCAGCTGTTGCGGATCAAATGAAATCGCAGAACACCACTGAGAGAAGCGCACCGGGGCGGGAAAAATCACCCCGTAGTCCTGCGCAAAATCGGGTTGGTCAAATGCAAACTGCACAGCGCGAACCGGTACCTCGTAACCTGCAAGCCAAGACAGCAATCCATGCGCTAATTTGAGCAGGAGCATATGCCCGAAACGGTGAGCTTCCGGCGCGCCACGTGGCATGAGGCTTAGAGTGATCTTTGATTTTTCGGATTTTAGTTCAATGCAGTAGTCGTCCAGTATCAGATTCCAAAACGTCGAAAACCGATAGAGTGCTGCCGGCAGAGTTCCAGCTTCGCGCACAGTTGTGAGCAGGTGCTGAAGCGCCCGTGGACGAACCGGACGGCTCCACAGGCCAGGCATCTCATCGCCGGTTTCTGCAGCGGCAATTTGATAGAGCTTAACGATCTGATCCAGTGTAACGCGCTGAGTGGCTCTGTTTGCCTCGGGCTTTGAGTTGACAAGTTGGGACAGACCGCAGTGAGACAGGATCCTGTGTATCTGATCCACATCACAGCAGGGCTGAAGAGCGGACAGCCAGTCTTCGATGAAGGGCAGTGAAACGGTTGCCAGCGTGTCTGGATTAGGGCGTGTCATAGAGGCAATAGAATACGTCGATTTGTCACTTTCGGAAAGTCGTTTGTCAAATTCTGGAATGGGCAGTCTTCTGGCCATAGCTTAGACAATCGGCAACAGCTAGCACATCAACGAGGCGCCAATGGCTTATGAAGCTCCGATCCGTGACATGATGTTTAATCTCGACCATCTTTCGCAATGGCCGCAGGTCAGCGCCCTTGAGAAATACGGTGAGATTGATCGCACCGATGCCCGGGCCGCGCTGGAGGAATTGGGCCGGTTTTGCACTGATCTGATCGCGCCGCTGTCGGCTGTCGGCGACACCACGGGGGCACGGCTGGATGGAGATAAGGTCGTTCTGCCAGAGGCCTTTGCGGCTGCCTACGCACAGTTCGTTGACATGGGATGGCAAAGCCTGGCTCACCCGGCCGATCATGGTGGAATGGGGCTGCCCCGCGTGGTCGGCGCGGCAGCCACCGAAATTCTGAACGCGGCAGACATGAGCTTTGGCCTCTGCCCGCTTCTTACAGATGGTGCCATTGACGCGCTGCAATTGTCGGGAAGCGAGGCGCAGAAAGAGCTCTATCTGCGCCCGCTGGTCTCCGGCCGTTGGACCGGAACTATGAACCTGACAGAGCCACAAGCCGGCAGCGATCTGGGGCGTGTGCGTTGCAAGGCAGAGCCGCGCGCGGATGGCAGCTACGGGGTCAGCGGCACCAAGATTTTTATCACCTATGGCGCGCATGAGCTATCGGAGAATATTATTCATTTGGTTCTGGCCCGGACGCCGGGCGCGCCGGAGGGCCACCGGGGGCTAAGCCTGTTTCTGGTGCCCAAGTTCCTCGTTGATCAGGAGGGCACACCCGGCGACCGCAACAGCGTCGATTGCGTCAGTATTGAACACAAGCTGGGAGTACGGGCGAGTCCCACGGCTGTTTTGGAGTATGCCGATGCCACCGGCTATCTGATCGGGGAGGAGAACCGCGGTCTTGAATACATGTTCACCATGATGAACGCCGCGCGGTTTGCGGTTGGGGTACAGGGCGTCGCTGTTTCTGAACGCGCCTATCAACATGCGCTGTCCTACGCCAAGGAACGGGTACAGGGCCAGGCGATTGGGCTGGACCCTGACAAGACAACGGCGATCATTGGTCATCCCGATGTGCGCCGGATGGTTCTGCGTATGCGAGCACTGGTCGAAGGGGGGCGCTCTCTGAGTATGGCTGCGGCGGGTTGGCTGGATTTGTCCCAAAACGGCGATGATGACATCCGCGCCGAGACCGCGCCGGTGGCTGAATTTCTGGTTCCCTTGGTCAAGGGGTTCTGTTCGGAGCGGGCGGTTGAGGTAGCATCACTCGGGGTGCAGATCCACGGCGGCATGGGGTTCATCGAAGAAACCGGTGTGGCGCAGTTTTACCGGGATGCGCGCATTCTGCCGATCTATGAAGGCACCACCGCCATTCAGGCCAACGACCTGCTTGGGCGCAAGGTTTTGCGAGATGCCGGTCAAACGGCGCGCCGGTTCTCCGCTATGATTGCAGACACCGAGGCTGCGTTACAAACAGGGAGCGCCAAACTGCAGGATATCGCGGTACGTCTTGGCGAGGCCAGGCGGGCGTTTGATGCCAGCCTGGCCTGGCTGCTGGAAACCGCCCCCAATGAACCCAGAGCCGCATTTGGGGGCAGTGTGCCCTTCCTCAACCTCACCGGTACGCTTGCTGCCGGCTGGCAGCTGGCGCGCGCCGCGCGCGCTGCTGAGGCGGAACAGCAAAGGGGGAACGAGACCGAATTCATGGCGCAAAAAATCACCACCGCGCAGATATTTGCGCATCATGTTCTGGTCGAATGCGAGAGTGATCGTGCGCGCATCATGACGGGCGCAACCAGCCTTCTTGATGAAGCCAGCCAGCTCTGACCTCCGATAAAATATCCGCCTCCGGGCACATCTCCTAGTCCGAAAGGATCCAGCCATGTTGGCAAAAGACAGTTTCAGCTCATATCAGAACCTTGCAATCGACGTGCGCGACAACGGCGTCTGCGTCGTAAGCCTTGATCGCCCTAGCAAGCGCAACGCGCTGGATACCGCCACGATCGAGGAACTGGTTCAGTTCTTCAGCAATGCTCATCGCAAGGGGGTAAAGGCGGTGGTCCTCGCCGGGAAGGGCGACCATTTCTGCGCCGGTCTGGATCTGGTTGAGCATTGGAAAGAAGACCGAAGCCCAGATGAATTCATGCATGTCTGCCTGCGCTGGCATGAGGCGTTCAACAAGATGGAATATGGCGGTGTACCGGTGATCGCAGCACTGCAGGGCGCGGTGGTTGGGGGCGGTCTGGAGCTTGCCAGCGCCGCCCATATTCGTGTGATGGATCACACCACATATTTTGCTTTGCCAGAGGGGCAACGTGGGATTTTCACTGGGGGTGGCGCAACTATTCGGGTGTCTGATTTGATCGGCAAATCCCGTATGATCGACATGATCCTGATGGGGCGTGTCTATCAGGGGCAGGAGGCAGTTGATCTGGGATTGGCGCAGTACATCACTGATGGTTCCAGCTTTGACAAGGCGCTTGAGCTTGCTGATCGGGCAGCCGAAAACCTGCCGCTCACCAATTATGCCATCTGCTCTGCGATCAGCCATCTCAACAATATGTCCGGCATGGACGCGGCTTACGCCGAAGCTGTTGTTGCAGGCGTGGTGAACACACAACCGGCCGCCCGTGCACGGCTTGAGGCTTTCGCCAATAAAACCGCGGCTCGGGTGCGCCCGAACGACTAGCGCGATATTGGTCCCGTCAAACCGACGAGGGGAGGGCGGGACCGCGTCGCAGGGGAGTATTCCGGGTGGGTGATGCCGGCTTGACTGGCTTGATCAAATACAGCAATTCTTGAGGAATGACTAAAGCCAGAACGGGGGCGGCACTGCTGTCCCTCTCCCTTGATCGCGATGGTGCAGACACGCTTCAGGTGCAGCTTCTTACGCAGCTGAGGCGGTTGATTCTGGACAGAATGATAGCTCCGGGATCAAAACTCCCCTCCAGTCGAACGCTGGCCGAGGAGTTGTCGGTCTCTCGGGTGACGGTCTCTGCGGTCATCGATCAGTTGATCAGCGAAGGGTATCTGGAGGGGCGCGCACGGTCGGGCGTCTATGTCGAAGCAGAATTGCCGGATCAGGTGCCAGAGATGCAGTCCGGCGCTGCGCCCCATGTGGATCAGGTCAGGTCCGATATCATACCAGAAAGGGCGGCCCCTTCCGCGCCCTTGCAGCCATTTGATACCTCCTCACCCGAACTAACACTGTTCCCGTACCGGCAATGGGCGCGTCATCATGATCAGACCTGGCGAAGGCCGGATGCGGCGCTGCTGTCGCGTATCGATCCATTTGGCTGGCCGCCTCTGCGGGAAGCTATTGCGGATCATTTGCGCGAATGGCGTGGATTGCCCTGCACGGCAGAGCAGGTTTTCATCACATCAGGTGTTGTCGAAGCCATCGGTCTGATTGCCGGTGCAACGCTCAGCGAAGGAGACGAGGTGTTGATCGAGGAGCCGGGATACGCCGTCCTGAACCGGGCTGTGCACCACAACCGGCTTGTCTCTGTTCCGTCGCCGGTCGACCAACAGGGACTCGATATCAAGACGGCGCTTCAAACGACCCCTCGGGCGAAGGCGGCGATCGTGACCCCATCGCGCCACTATCCGCTCGGCGTCACAATGCCACTGTCCCGTCGGCTTGAGCTGATCGAATGGGCCGTCGCCCGCAACGCCTATGTGATCGAAGACGACTTCGACAGTGAATACCGGTTCCAAGGTAAACCGCTTCCCGCCATGATGAGCCTCAGCAATCAGGATCGGGTGATTTACGTCGGCAGCTTCTCTAAAGTGATTTTTTCCGCATTGAGGCTAGGGTTTGTGGTTTTCCCGAAGTCAATGTTGCCCAAGGTGAGGTCGGCATTGCCCCAGTTAGATCAGCAGGCATCGCTGATGCTGCAGCCGGTCCTGGCACGGTTCATGCAAAGCGGTGACTTCGCCATACACATCCGACGCATGCGGCGCCTATATGCCAAACGGCAGGCGGCAGTTTTGACGGCAATCAAGCTGCATGCCGCGGATCTTTTGATTGTCGATCCCGTGCCTGCCGGAATGCATCTGGTCGCTAGTTTGACGCCAGATCTACAGAGCCGCATGAGCGATACTGAAGCGGTAGAACGGGCTAAATCCGCCGGGGTTACCGTGCAGCCTTTGTCGTCCTTTTTCGCAGGCCCACCTGTGAGCCGAGGGCTTGTCATGGGGTTCGCGGGATTTTCGGAGGAGCACCTAGAGAAAGGTGTCCGAGCTCTCGCGGCAGCGTTGAGAGCCTGATACTCAGTTTCGTGATTGCGATATATTTAACATAATTCACATTAAGGGTAGTTTTGTTGTGCACGGGAGCGCGCTACCCTCAACTGAGCTCCTATTAGACGCCAAGGAGTTACTCAATGAGGAGAGTCTGACATCACACGAGCGCTAGGTTGCCGAGCGGCCGGTTCGTATCAGCCGTGCTGAACGACTACGCGGCGCTTGAGATGCCTGTTACGCGGCCTTTGGGATAAATAAGCCTATCCGGGGAAAGGAAGACTGCGCTCAGCTTTTGATTGGTGCAACAAGGCCGATCAGACCTGTCTTACCCAGTTATGAAACAAAAAAGCCCCCGGAAATCCGGGGGCCTTCGCTAATCGAATGATAGCCTTACTCTGCGGAAGCAAGCTGCTTTGGCAGGCGGAAGGTCCAAAGCGTGCCACCCTGGTTGAGATAGTTTACCTTCTTGGCGACTTCTCCACCCCAAAGCGGTACCGCGCCACCCCAGCCCGAGATCACTGTGACATATTGTTCCCCGTCCTGTTCCCAAGTGATTGGCTGGCCAACGATGCCTGAACCAGTCTGGAAGGACCAAAGCTCTTCGCCGGTTTCATCGTCAAAGGCGATGAACTTGCCTTCAGGCGTGCCGGTAAATACGAGACCGCCGGCAGTGGTCATCACTCCACCCCAAAGAGGGGCGTCGTTCTTGAACTCCCACTTCATCTCACCCGTGTCGGGGTCAATCGCTTTCAGGCTGCCGATATGGTCTTCGTAATTTGGCTTGATGGTAAAGCCAGACCCAAGGTAGGCCGCACCCTTCTTATAGGTGATTGGCTCGTTCCAGATATCCATGCCCCATTCGTTGGAGGGCACATAAAACAGGCCTGTCACCGGCGAATGCGCCATCGGCATCCAGTTCTTGCCGCCCAGGAAAGAGGGAGAGGCAAAGACAACTTCGCCCTTCTTGCCATCAGCCGCTTTTGATGGATCACCAGGGCGGTTTGCCTCGTTGAAGATCGGGCGACCGTTTTCGTCGATGCCTTCGGCCCAGGTGATGTCCTTGACGAAAGGCGTGGCTGAAACAAATGCGCCGTCTTCACGGTTCAGAACGTAGAAGAAGCCGTTCCGGTCCGCGGTGGCATAGCGCTTGTTGCCTGCGCGGTCGGTATAGGCGACCACTTCGTTCACACCGTCATAATCCCAGCCTTCGCGAGGCGTGGTCTGATAGTGCCATTTGATTTCACCCGTTGCCGGATCAAGACCAATGCGTGAGGCGGCATAAAGGTTGTCGCCGGTGCCATCGTTGTTTTGCCCCGCGTCGCGCAGCCAGGAGTTCCAAGGCGCTGGGTTGCCGGCGCCAAAGACCAGTGTGTTGGTGTCGATGTCGTAAGATCCGCCATTCCAGGTCGCCCCGCCGCCGGTCTTCCACATGTCCCCCGGCCATGTTGCGTTCAGCGTGCCAGTCATGGTGCTTTCTTCGCCATTCAGCATGCCCATATGGCCTTCGATCACGGGGCGATCCCAGACCAATTCACCGGTTTCGGCATCCCGCGCCTGAACCGCGCCTACAATGCCGAATTCACCGCCGGAGTTGCCAGTGATGACCAGGCCGTTCACGATCAACGGTGCCGCGGTATAGCTGTAGCCCGCCTTGTAATCGGCAATCTTCTTGTTCCAGACCGTGTCGCCGGTCTTGGCGTTCAGCGCAACGATGCGCGCGTCCAGCGTGCCGAAATAGACGTTGTCGCCGTAGATCGCCGCGCCTCGGTTGACCACGTCACAGCAAGGCAGAATACCTTCGGGCAGACGCGCATCATATTGCCACAGCTCTTCGCCGGTTTTCACGTCGATCGCGTAGAGGCGCGAATAGGAGCCGGTGATATACATGACGCCGTCATGCACCAGCGGCTGGGTTTCCTGGCCACGTTGTTTTTCCCCGCCCAGTGAGAAAGCCCAAGCCGGTACGAGATTCTTGACGTTGTCCTTGTCCAGGATGTCCAGTGGTGAGTGCCGCTGTAAGTGCCGTCCCATGCCATTGGTCAGAACATTATCTGTCGAGGCGGTGTCATTTGCGAGCATTTCTTCTGTAACACCCGCCCCATGCCCATCTGCCAGCGCAGAGGTCGCAAGCAGGCTAGCTGTGGCAGCGATTAGAAATTTGTTCATGTCTTCTCCTCCCAGTTGCCCTTCGGTGGGCGGTCCAATTGAGAGCCAACCGCGGAGCGCAGACTCTTTCCTCCGCCTCAATATTTGCAGGAACTGGTGCAATCGGTATTGCACAATGGTCGTAGGTCCCATTTGCGACTTTGGTCGCGCAGAAATTGCATCTTCAAAGAACTAAATTTTCAGCGGGAGGAGGGATGTGTCATGCGAATTGCGCCGATTATCGGATGGAGCACCTGTGAAGATTGCTAAGGTCACCTTCGCGGAGGATCGAAGCTATGTCATTGAAATGGGGCAAGAGCCCTTCAAGAGTCATTTTCTGTCCATGCGACCGTTTCGCTGTCTTGAGGGGCTGAACAAGCATTGGCGCCATGTGCCCTACCCCTTCGAAATCCATCGCGACATCAGCGCTGATTTGACAGATCTGGAGTATGACTTTCTTTTTATCTGGAAAGGCGCCACCGACTACGGGATCAATATGTGGAACGGAATCCACTACAAAAATACAATCTGAAGGAGAAGTCGCTTCATCGGAAAGCTGCATGAAATGAACATGGATGTGCTTTCTGCTCCGCCAGACCAGGGTGTGCTGCGCCCTCTCAAACCCGCTGATCTGCATGAAAGCGATCCCGAAAGCCATTGGCTGCCCCAACTGATCATCGAATAAACATCGCAAAGCACTTGGCGCAGGAGAAAACCATGAGGCTTGTTCAACATCTGCTGGGGGCTTTGGTTGCCCTACTCAGCCTTGGGGTCAACGTGCAGGCGGACCAAAGCGTGCTGCGCATTTCAGTGCTGAAATTCGGTACGGTCAATTGGGAATTGGACACGATCAAGCACCATGAATTGGACAAGGCGCATGGCTTTGATCTGTCCGTTCAGGGTGTTGCCGGGGGTGCGGCCGCCAAAGTGGCGTTCCAGGGGGGTGAGGCAGATGTCATCGTGTCGGACTGGCTCTGGGTTGCGCGGCAGCGGGCGGCGGGTAAGGATTTTGTCTTTATCCCCTACTCCAAGGCTGTGGGGGGATTGCTGGTGCCAAAAGGTAGCTCATCAAAAGAACTGCCTGATCTTGCCGGGAGCAAGATCGGTATCGCTGGTGGGCCATTGGACAAAAGTTGGCTGATCCTGCGGGCCTATACGGAGAAGAACCTTGGGATGGATCTGAAAGCGCAAAGCGAACAGGTTTTTGGCGCACCACCGCTGATTTTCAAAGCTGCCCTTAGCGGTGAGCTGGATGGTGCCATCAATTTCTGGCATTTCGCAGCAAAGATGGAAGCCACAGGCATGCACAAATTGGTTGATATATCTGACGCGGCGCGTGAGCTTGGGCTTGATCCGGAAACCCCGTTGCTGGGCTATGTTGTCAAGGGATCGTTGGTGCGCGAACAGCCCGAACTGGTGCAGGGATTTGCTGAGGCATCGCGTGAGGCCAAGGTAATGTTGGCTTCGGATGACGCAGAATGGGAAAGGTTGCGCCGCCGCATGAACGCCAAGTCTGATGCTGAGTTTTCGGCGCTCAAAGCCGGGTTCCGCGCAGGCATCCCCGCCCCACGCCCGGTTGATCCAGTGGCGGCCGCACGGATGCTGGAGGTGATGTATCAGGTTGGCGGAGAAGACCTGCTGGGCCAGGCGCGCAACCTGCCGGAAGGGACATTCTATGACCCCGAAAAACCCGGATAATGCGGTTTGAGACCGCAGGCTGCCATAGAGGATATTGTTCTTGATCTGGATCTGCGCCGCCTGATCCTGCAAGGCAAACCAATCTTGCACGGTATCCGCCTGCGCTTGAGGCGATCGGAGACGCTGGCACTGGTGGGCCCGTCCGGGATTGGCAAGACCTCGCTGTTGCGGGTTATCTCCGGGATCAACACAAATTTTGATGGGCAACGTAAGCTGAACGGCACCTGCGCGGTGGTGTTTCAAGAACCAAGGCTGCTGCCGTGGATCAATGCGCTGTGCAACATCTGCTTCACCACGGGCGTCTCGCCGGACCACGCGCGCAAAGCTATGTCAGAGGTTGGTCTCAGCGGTCGGGAAGCGGATTTTCCTGATCAACTATCACTGGGCCAGCAAAGGCGTCTGGCGCTGGCGCGGGCGTTCGCAGCAAAACCCAACCTGCTGCTGCTGGATGAACCTTTCGTTTCGCTGGACCCGGCATTGGCGGAAGAGATGATGTCTCTCTTTGCGCAGATGCGGGATCGCCACCACACCACAACAATCCTTGTCAGTCATGCTGAGGCCGAGGCGCAACGGCTTGCGGATCGGATCGTGACACTGGCTGGAAACCCGGCAAGTTTGGTTCCGCAGGTCTAGAACAGGGGTGTATATCGCCAGTTGTCGGCATCCGGCGTGACCTCATCAAGGTCATAACCTGCGTTCTGCAACCGCTGGGCAACTTTCAATCCTTCAAGTGCCGCCTCATCCACCAATTGCTGCCCCAGTGCCTCGTCCTGCGCAACGCCGTGACCGCGCATCAGCGCGATACCGTAGTTGAATTTTCCCACCGGATCGCCAAGCTCTGCCGCGCGACGATCCCATTCAGCGGTTGCATCCGGGTTATAGGCCGCGCCCAACCCGTTGCCATCCAACTGGCTCATCCAGGTCATGGCACCGGTGTAGCCATCGTTGGCACAATTGCGGAACAAGGTGCGCGCTGAGCCATGATCACCCGATTTGGTCAGCGCATAACCCATGGAACACAGAACCATGCCTGTCTTCCCCTGCTCTGCGCGCTGCAGCATGGGCTGCCAGGTCATTTCATCAGGGTTCAGTGTGCCATGCGCCTGATCCGCTTCCTGGGCCATCGCCCCGGTAACTGCAAAAACGCAAAATATCGTGGTGAGTATGGCATGTTTCATAAGGGGTTTCTTATCACAAAAAATCGAATGTTTCGAGCCTTCAGCGCCGTCCGATACGCGTACGGGCCGGATCATAACCCATCAGGGCACCAAGGGTGAAAACCGCCAGAGCCATACAGGTCCAACCCAACGCCGGGGCATTGAATTCGACGTAAAGCGCAAAGCGGATCAGTTCGACCGCATGGGTGAACGGGTTCAGCGCACAGATGTCATGCAGCAGTTCAGAGCTTTCGGCCATTTTCCAAAGGGGGTAAAGCGCGGAAGACAGGAAGAACATCGGGAAGATGACAAAGTTCATGACCCCGGCAAAATTCTCTAACTGTTTGATCAGGCTGGACAACAGCAATCCTAAAGCGCCCAGCATCAGCCCCGCCACCAGCAGCGCAGGTAGCACTGTCACATAACCCCAGCCCGGCATGGTGATGCCAAAGGCAGCGGCAATCGCCAGAAAGACACAGACCTGCAAAATCGAGATCATCGTAGAACCCACAAGCTTGCAGAACAGCAACCAGCCGCGAGGCAACGGCGAGGTCAGTAGCAACTTCATCGAGCCCATCTCGCGGTCATAGACCAGACTGAGCGACGACTGCATCCCATTGAACAACAGGATCATCCCGCACAGCCCCGGCACGATGTAGGTCTCATAAGTGATGTAGGTCTTATAAGGGGGAATAATGCTGAGACCCAACGCGGCGCGAAAGCCGGCTGCAAAGACCAAAAGCCAAACCAGCGGTCGCACCAATGCTGCCACGAAACGCTCTCGCTGATGGACAAAGCGCAGAGCCTCACGCAGCACAATAGCCCACAATGAGGTCAGATAGGCCGTCATGCGCCGGCCTCGGTCAGCCTGAGGAAGCGTTCCTGAAGTGTTGTCTCACCGGCGATATCACGTGCGAGCCCCTGCACAAGCACCTCAGCGCGATGGAGGATGATCAGATCATCATTCGGCTGCACCTCATCGGTCAGGTGGGTGGCCCAGAGAATTGTCTTACCCTGCTCAGCCAGTTGATGAGCATGTGCGGTGATGGCTGCACGGGATGCAGCATCCAATCCGACGGTTGGCTCATCCAGCAACAGAACCGAAGGGTCATGCAGCAGGGCGCGGGCCAATTCCGTGCGCCGCCGATGTCCGCCATTGAGTGTCCGCGTCTTTTCCCCTGCCCGCTCGCGCATCTCCATCAGATCAAGCGCGTGATCGATACGCATGCGTGCCGCACGCCCCGACAGACCATGCAGCGCCGCAAAGTAAGACAGGTTCTGCCGAACTGTCAGATCCAGATCCAGCGTGGTTTGCTGAAACACGATCCCAAGCTGGGCCAACGCCGAGCGTGGCGCTTGTTTCAGGTCGTGGCCAGCAATGCTGATATAACCGCTTGGCGCGACGAACAACCGGGTCAACAAACCGAACAATGTCGACTTGCCGGCTCCGTTTGGGCCAAGCAGCGCGCAAAAACTACCAACAGCGACGCTGAAGGACACATCCTTCAACGCCTGCTTGTTGCCGTGGGAGTAACTCAGGTCACGGGCCTGCAACCCATTCATTTTATGGTGATATCGAGGCGTTGAGTCTCTCCTGAGGTGCCTGGGATTTTGATATAATAGGCACCGGGTTTGATGGCGACAAAGCCGATTTCCATTTCGCCTGCTTCATCAAATTCGATGCTGTCCAACCCAAGCGGGCGAATTTCCAACCCTTCTACGACAATTTCGTCGATCCAAATGGCACGGAAAAATTCCGGACCCACAAGAGTGAGTTCCTGACTGCCATCGCCCTGAATTTCAAACTCGTAGTAGGTGCCGGATTTCAGCTCCCATGGGCCCGTTGGTGAAATCGGTTCTCCTGCGGATAGGATGATGGGGGGCAGATCTTCCTTGTTTTTGCCCGACAACAGGCCTGCCGCGCCAAAGCTGGGTTCATCATCATCATTATCCGCGAAAGCGATGGCTGGGGCACTCAGGGTCAGTGCTGCGATAACGGCAAGTCTCAACATGGTTCTTCCTCGAAGTTTGTAAGTATCAGGAACTGGTGGGTCTGAGGGCCGCGCCCCAAGGGAAACGCCCAACCTTGATGGATTTGACAGCCTTGCGCGATGCCACGTCGATTACAGTCACATCGCCAGAGACGCCGTTGGTGGTGAATAGTAAGGAACGGTCCGCATTGAAGGCCATGTGCCAGACGCGGCGGCCCACCAGAATGTAATCCTCGACCTCATAGGTTTCGGCGTTCACCACGGCGACGTGGTTTGAAGGGCCAAGCGCGACAAAGGCGTGGGTGTCACCTTCGGAAAATTCGAAACCAACAGGCTGCACCCGATCAGGATGCACGCCCTGCACCTCAAATTCGATCTTGGCCTTTTCGCTTTGACTTGCGCTGTCGAAAACCGTGATCGTACCGCCGATTTCGGAACTGACCCACATCTCGACACCATCCTTGACGAACTCGGCATGGCGCGGGCGGCTATCGACCAGCGTATTGGCAAAAAGCTTTTGCGTATCCGTGTCAATCCAATGGGCCATGTTGGTTGTTTCGGAGGTTGTGATGGCAATCTTGCCATCGGGCGAAACGGCCATCCCCTCAGGCTCAACCCCGACGTCAATCTGGGCAATCACCTTACGTGTTTCCGTATCGACCACTGTAGTGATCGCATCGTCTTCGTTGGCGATGTAAAGGTGGCGGTCGTTGGGGTGGAGGACGAATTGCTCGGGGTCATCCCCGGAAGGCAGTTCATTCAGAATCTTGCCGGTTTGCGGGTCCATCACCTGCACCGCATTGCTGTCGGAGGCGCAGATGTAGACGCGGCTGTAGTCCTTGGAAAAGATGATCCCGCGCGGGCGTTCACCGGTGTCATAGGTATTGATGACCTCTAGTGTCTCCGTAGAAATCACTGAAACCGTGTCGTCCTTTTCATTGGTCACCCAGATCTCATCCGCGTGGACGGCTGACGAGACAAGGGCGACAATCGCCACGCTGGTGGCAGTGGCAAATCTGATCATTCGAAGACCTCACAAGTGCTTTCCGGGCGGTCAAGGCCCAGGCTATCCAGTTCATTGGTTTGGTGCAGAAACCCCTCCAGCGGGGCCTGCGCGACAAGGGCACGGGGGTGCGCCAGCGCCACAGGCTGACGCAGCTGTCCGTTCCAGCGCCGATAGGTCAGCGGACGGCCCTTGAATCCTGCCAGTTCAAAATCATCCGACAAGATGTAGGTGCGCAGGCTTTGTACATCATCTGCATTGGTGCGGGTCACGGCTTCGCCCAGGGTACGGACTGCTGCCCAGGCCGCATAGTCTTGAGCATTCATCCTGCGCCCGCTTTGTTCCTCAAAACGCGACTGCAATTGCGCAGCACCCCATTGCTCAATCACCTCTGACCAGCCAAGGGCAGACAGCCCCTCCGATCCCACGACGGGACGGGCCTGCCATGTGTTGTAGAGTACGTAGCGCCCAAAATCATGAACCTCATCCGCCAGGATCAGGGCGTCGTAATCGCCAAAGGCATGAGTGAACAGCGGAACCTCCTGCGCAGCGTTCCTGCGCATGTCAGCATCAAACAGCCATTCCTTTTCGCCCTGCAAGGACAGTCCGAACTTGGCAAGCGAACGCCGCATGGCCGCCGCATAGCTTTGATCGGCAGGGTGGCTGCCGGTGATCATGACCAGATCATCCCAGCGCTTTTTTACCAGCACCTGCGCCAACGCGTCGGTGCGCATCATGTCAGAAGTAATCGTATGGAGCACATTGGCGCGGCATTCGCCATCCCGAAGGGACAGGTCCCCCGCTGAGGTGTTGAAGATCAGCGCCTCGGCTGCTTCGGGCAGATCTGCAATGGCACGCAAGTTATCTGCACTGGCGTCAACCACCAGATAGGGCGTGACCGCCAGCATCATGCGCGCTGCTTCGAGTGTATCCTCGCCCATCAATACCTGTGCGCTTAACAGCTCATAGGTTTGACCCAGAAATTTGCCGGTTGTCTGATTGTCTTTTAATCCGGCGTTCGCCCCGGCAAGCCCATTATCCTCAGGCACGGGATCAAGATTTGACAAGGTTGGCGGCAGCGGTTGCTCAACTTGCAAATAACCAACCACAAGGCGGGCTTCTGCACAAAGCACAGTGGCTAGACCTGACAAGAACCCGGCCAGGATTGTTGATCGAAAGAGCTTACAAAAGAACATGAAGCAAAGACTAGCCAAGCCCAGGTAAAGAGGAAGTACGACGATGGTCTAGGTCGGGCAGAAACAGAACCAAAGTCCAATACCACATCATTATTCCGTGCCTTAGGGAGTGATTTAACAAACCACATCTGAGAGGAGAGGCGACATGACGAAGTCTACAGCGAAGTCACTCGCACTGGGAGCAGCCATCGCAAGTATGGCAACCTTGGTTCTGGCCCATGGTGACGTGGCTCCGCAGGCGGTTGACACCACCGGGCTGCCTGAAATGGGCGAGGAATGGTTGAGCGAAAATCCCTATCGCGCTGACAAGGTTGGTGAAGAGACTTGGCTGCGCGCCATCGAAATCGGCGCTTCTGGCTACAATCAGAACTGTGCCCGCTGCCATGGGCTTGAGGTTGTTTCCGGTGGTCTGGCTCCTGACCTGCGCTTCCTAGAGGCTGAAGAATACGGCGATGAATGGTATGTCGAACGCTTCCGCGTGGGCTACACGCAAAATGGCACCACCAAGATGCCTGCCTTTGGGGAACTATTGGGTCAGGAAGCCGCTTGGGCCATCCGCACCTATATCGAAGCCCGCCCCGACGAAGGTGCACTGGATGACTACGCTGACGAGCTGAAAGCGCTCCGTGATCAGATCGCAGGCTACGCAACGGATGGCAATGGCACAGACGGTGGCGCACTGATTAACCGTCTGAATGAAATCTCAGGGCAGGTTGAAACCGCCTCTGGCGCTCCGGTGGCGGATAGCGTGGCTTTCCGCGCGGCCAGGTTGATTGATGGCACACCCGAAGGCTACAAAGCTGCACAAGAGGCGTTGACCATCGGCCTTTCGGCTGCAAACTGACTGTATGAAGCCAATCACACGCCTTTTTTCTCTCGTGCTTCTGGGTCTGCTCATTTGTGGGCAGGCCCAGGCTGCTGATCCTTGTGCTGATCATGTGCCGCAAGCCAAACCACAAAACGTGGGCCGCGACATTGTTGGCAAAGAGCTCGACCAATTGATCGAGCAAGGACACATGCTGTTTGCAGTCTATGAGAACTATCCGCCCTATTCCTGGGAGGAAGGCGGAACCGCCAAAGGGGTTGATATCGAAATTGCCCGGATTATCGCCGACGATCTGGGGGTGGAGGCCCGCTTTAATTTCGTCACGGCGGGTGAAAACCTCGATGCGGATCTGCGCAACAACATCTGGAAGGGCGCGCTGATTGGCGGGCGCGTCGCCAATGTGATGATGCGCATTCCCTATGACAGTGCCTTCAAGTGCCGGGTTGAACAGGTGGTGTTTACCGGCCAATACGCAGGCGAAAGCATTGCCATAGCTTATAATAAGTCTGCCTATCCGGACGAAAAACCGGTGCCTGCCTATTTCCGCTTTGATCTGGTGGGTGTCGAAAACGATTCCATCTCTGATTTCTATCTGTCGGGCTTTGTTGGCGGGCAGTTGCGGGGCAATATCCGTCGCCACCTTACAACGGGGGAGGCCATGGCCGCGCTTGACAGCGGTGCGGTCAAGGCAGTGATGGGGCCATTGGCAGAGCTTGAATTCGGGCTGACCGAGAACACAGCCGTGCACCAGCCGCCACTAGCGGGCTTTGCGGTCAGTCAATGGACGCTGGGGGTGGCTGTCAACTTCCGTTATCGCCCGCTGTCCTATGCGGTGGATGATGCGATCTATGCCGCCCTTCAGGACGGCCGTATTGCGGAGATTTACGCGCAATATGGCCTGTCTCATGCCGCGCCAGAGCGGTGACATTGGCGGCCAATTGCCCTGCTCTACCCAGCATATAGAACTTTAGTCGTACACACTTGGTACAATAGTGCGGATGCACCACCCGCCTTAGTCTTGGGCTCAGAACCGATGCCCGGCTGTCGGGATGTTCGCTGAATTTCTCTCAGACGGACAGGCCGACCGCCACAATGACGAAGATCCTATATGCGCGTGCTCAGAGAGACCTCAAACTATTGCACGCTCAGGAGCGCGGCGCAGGGATCTAGCCATTTTCTAATATTCAGCGGGAGGACAGAATGACAAATGTAACCATGACCGTGAACGGTAAGACCGTGACCGGCGCTGCGGAAGGGCGCACACTGCTGTCGTCGTTTCTCCGCGAGGGGCAGGGTCTGACAGGCACCCACATCGGCTGCGATACGTCGCAATGTGGGGCCTGCGTGGTGCATGTAAATGGCCAGGCGGTCAAATCCTGCACGATGTTCGCCGCCGAAGCCGCCGGTGCCACGGTGGAGACCATTGAAGGTCAGGCCAATGCGGATGGATCTCTGAATGTCATTCAGCAGGCGTTTCAGGATCATCATGGCCTACAATGCGGGTTCTGCACCCCCGGCATGGTGATGTCGGCCGCAGCTCTGCTCAAGGACAACCCAAAGCCGACCGAGCAAGAGGTGCGTGATTACCTCGAAGGTAACATCTGCCGCTGCACGGGATATCACAACATCGTCAAAGCGATCATGGCTGCGTCCGGGCAGGACGTTTCCACCATCGCTGCGGAATAGGAGGGAACCATATGCCCAAAGACAGTGGAATTGGCGCTTCGACCCTGCGCCGCGAAGATGTTCGCTTTCTGACCGGAACCGGCGAATACACTGATGACATCCAGATCGCCAAACAGGCCTGCGCGGTTTTCGCCCGCTCAACCTTGGCCCACGGCAAGATCAACAGCATCGACACCTCTGCCGCCGAAGCGATGCCCGGCGTGTTGGCGGTCTTCACCGGTGAGGATTTTGTTGAGGTCGGAGGTAACCCGGCAGGCTGGCTGATCAACAGTCGCGATGGCGAACCGATGAAGGAACCTAAGCGCCCGGTCCTGGCCCATGGCAAGGTACGTCATGTAGGCGATGCCTATGCCGCCGTGATTGCAGAAACGGTTGAACAGGCCAAAGACGCGGTTGAAGCTATTGAGGCCGATATCGAGGAACTGCCCGCTGTGGTCGACATGGGCGAGGCCCTGTCCGGTAGCAACTTCGTGCATGACGAAATCGGCACCAACCAATGTTTCGACTGGGGCTGGATCGAAGACAACCGCGCCGTCACCGATGAGGCGATCAAGAACGCCCATCACGTCACCACGCTGGAGCTAGTCAACAACCGTCTGGTTCCCAATGCGATGGAGCCGCGTTGTTCCATTGGTAGTTACAAGGCCAGCACGGGCGAATACACGCTCCACACGACCTCGCAGAACCCGCATCTGACGCGGCTCTTGATCTCGGCTTTTGTGCTGGGCATTCCAGAGAACATGCTGACCGTGATTGCCCCGGATGTGGGCGGCGGCTTCGGCTCTAAGATCTATCACTACGGCGAAGAGGCGCTGGTGTTGGCCGCGGCCAAGCGGTTGAACCGCCCGGTCAAATGGACCGCAGACCGGACGGAGGCATTCCTGACGGATGCTCATGGCCGTGACCATGTGACCAAAATCGAACTGGCGCTGGACGCCGAGGGCAAGTTCCTGGCGTTCCGCACCGATACCAAGGCGAATGTGGGAGCCTATCTGTCGAATTTCTCGACCGCGACACCGACCTTTCTGCACGGCACTTTGATTGCTGGCAATTACACCGTGCCGCTGGTCTATGTGAACGTCAAAGCGGTGTTTACCAATACCGCACCCGTTGACGCCTATCGCGGCGCGGGCCGGCCGGAGGCGACCTATTCTATTGAGCGGGTGATCGACAAAGCCGCACGCGAACTGGGCATGGACCCGATAGAGCTGCGCCGCAAGAACTTCGTTAAGCCGGATCAATATCCCTTCGCCTCTGCCGCTGGACTGGAATATGACTCGGGCAATTATGACGCGCTGATGGACAAGATGGTTGATGTCTCCGACATGGCCGGTTTTGCCGCACGTCGGGCCGAAAGCGAAGCCAAGGGTCTGCTGCGCGGCTTTGGTGTGAACGCCTATATCGAAGCCTGCGGCATCGCGCCGTCGAACCTTGTGGGGGTGCTTGGCTCTCGCGTAGGACTTTATGATGCGGCTACGGTTCGGGTGAATGCCACCGGCAACCTCAGCGTGATGGTCGGCGCTCACAGCCATGGGCAGGGCCATGAAACCGCCTTCCCCCAGGTGGTGGCAGAGATGCTCGGCATTGATGCGGCCAGCGTGGATATCGTGCATGGTGATACGTCGAAAATCCCCTTCGGCATGGGCACCTATGGATCCCGTTCGTTGGCGGTCTGTGGCTCTGCTGTTGTGCGCGCGACGGAGAAGATCATCAACAAGGCCAAGAAAATCGCCGGTCACATGTTGGAGGCTTCTGACACCGACATCGAGCTGAAGGACGGCGTGTTCTCCGTCTCCGGCACGGATAAATCCGTGACCTTTGGCGAGGTGGCGCTCAAGGCTTATATCCCGCACGACTTCCCGCTTGAGGATCTTGAGCCGGGCTTGGAGGAAACTGCCTTTTACGATCCGGCCAATTTTACCTACCCTTCGGGTGCCTATTGCTGTGAAGTCGAGGTGGATCCCGCGACGGGCAAGGTGCGCGTGGACCGGATGACAGCGGTGGATGATTTTGGCAATGTCATCAACCCAATGATCGTCACAGGTCAGGTCCATGGCGGTCTGGCACAGGGCATTGGTCAGGCATTGGTGGAGAACACCACCTATGACGCGGATGGCCAGTTGTTGAGCGCATCTTACATGGATTACTGCATGCCGCGCGCGGATGATGTGCCGTTCTATGCGGTGGATCATTCCCAAGGCACGCCTTGCACGCACAACCCTCTGGGCGTGAAAGGCTGCGGCGAAGCCGGGGCCATCGGCTCACCGCCGACGGTGGTGAACGCTGTGATCGACGCCCTGCAATCGGGTGGTCACAATATTACTGACATCGACATGCCTGTGTCACCTGGACGGGTCTGGCAGGCAATGCAGGCAAGCAAGTAAGGAGAGCGACATGTATAATTTCGATATCGAAAAGCCGGGCTCCGTTGCTGATGCAGTTGCAGCCCTTGGTTTGGAGGACGCGCAGGCGCTGGGGGGCGGGCAAACCCTCATCCCGACGCTTAAACAGCGTCTTGCTAGCCCTAGCACACTGGTTTCGCTGTCGGGCGTGGCCGAAATGCAGGGCATTTCCCTTGTAGGGCGTGATCTGCGCATTGGTGGGGCAACGACCCATGGTGCGGTTGCGGCAGATGGATCTTATCCGGCGCTGTCGGCACTGGCCGCCAACATCGGCGACCCGGCAGTACGCAGCCGCGGTACCATTGGCGGCAGCCTTGCCAACAACGACCCCTCCGCCTGTTACCCTGCCGCCGCACTGGCGTCGGGGGCGACGATCGTGACCAACACCCGCGAGATTGCGGCTGATAACTACTTCCAGGGCCTGTTTGACACAGCGCTTGAGGAAGGGGAAATCGTCACTGCGGTGAAATTCCCGATCCCTGAGGCCGCGAACTATCAGAAGTTCGTCCAGCCCGCCTCACGCTTTGCACTGGTTGGGGTGTATGTCGCGAAATTCGACAGCGATGTGCGGGTTGCTGTCACGGGTGCCTCCAACAACGGTGTGTTCCGCTGGACCGCTGCTGAGGAAGCCCTGTCAGGCAATTTCTCAGCCGATGCTGTTGAAGGGCTGTCGATGTCTGCGGATGATATGATCGCAGATTTGCATGGCTCAGCCGAATACCGGGCCCATCTGGTGCAGGTCATGACGGCCCGCGCGGTGGCGGCAGCGCGCTAAGGCATACTCCAAAGAACTGACTCAGGGGCGGATTTTTTCCGCCCCTTTTTTCATGATACCAATGGGTGGTTGCTGTTCAAAAATCAGGATATCACGGCGCACTATCATCCTTTTTGAGCGGAACAGATCAACAGGATTTTGAACTGCCATCAGACGCTCTTACCAAAGGGCATATGTTACGCTCCTCTTGCTCCAGATGCATTTGAGTTGGTGGCGGATCAATGCATTGCCTGACGCGGTGACTTCACCCTTGAGTTGACGCGCGCTATGTCGCCATTCTTGGATTGCTGGTGCAGCGCAGTGGGGCTGTGACCTTGATCAAATCACGCCGCACGCAGTTGAATAACCAAAACACCTATAGCGTGGTGAGATCGCCCGCCTCACTAATCAGCGTGATCCGATGTATTCCGGGAGTGTGACGGACCTGTCGAACCAGTTCAAGATCGGCCAGCACCAGACCTGTGGACAGGGCGTCAGCCATCGCCGCGCTGTCTGCCTCCACCGAAACCGTAGACCAGTGCGGATGCTGCCTGGGGTGCAGAATGTGCCCCTTGCTCCCAAGCGGTGTGGCCATTGGGCTTGACGTGGCAACGGCCCCTTTGCTGAGGCGGCGGGTTGCAAGCAAGCCATGAAACGGGTCCGCAATCCCCAGCCGCCAATCTCCGGCAGAGGCACGGAACTCGCCAATATTCACAAGGGCTGCGTTGAAACCCTGTTCCGCCAGAAAGTCGCTAATCACATCCGTGGCATAGCCCTGCGCAATGCCATTAAACGTCAGCGCCTGTCCCTGCCCCAGCTGAACCAACTCCTTGGCAAAGCTGACCTGTGTCCAATCAACCAGAGCAAGGCTGTGATCGGTACGACGTCCTTCAGCAAGTGCCCTCCACAAAGGTTGCACCGTTGGATCAAATAGCCCCTGCGTGATCTGATGTGCCGCGTCCGCCAATTGCATCAAGTGCAGCAGCGCCGCAGAGGGCACAATTGACCCTCCGGTGTTCAGGCGGACCAGTTCGGAGTCAGTCTGAAAAAGCGAAAAGCGGCGTTCCATCTGCGCGATGAGGTTTTGTGCAGTGTGCAATGTCCGCTTCGTGACGTCGGATGGACCTGACAGGGTAATGGCTACATCTGCCCCAAAGGCCCGTCCCTGCCAATGGTGTGGTTTGGCCACTGCAGGTGTGGCTGCAAAGGCCGCAGCAATGGTAAGGAAACGACGGCGGTTCAGGATCATTCTGCCGGGACCTCCAGCTTGCGGCACTTTGCGGCCAGGATCAGGGGAACACAGCGTTTTTCATCATCATGGATGGTCACGCAATCCAGACATTGGAAACACTCCGAATACTGGATTTTCCCCGTCTTCTTGATCGCACCATAGTTGCATTTCACCCTGCACAGTTGACAGGGGGAACCACACTCAGCCCGCCGCGCAATCCAATCCCGCCCCCGCAATAGACCACCGATAGCCATAACTGCGCCAAGTGGGCAGACATAGCGGCAGAATCCCTTGAACAGGACCATCGACAGCAGCAACACTCCAATCGCATAGGCGACGTAATACCATTCGCGGATAAAAAAGGTTGTGATCGCGGTCTTGAAAGGTTCCACCTCGATCGCCTTGTCTAGCGCTGCGGGTGCTCGGAAAAGCAATATTATCAGTCCCGCCAGGACCAGATACTTCAGCCATATAAGGCGCGTATGCCAAAGCTCGCTGGGCTCGATCTGCGGCAGGCGCAGCATTCGACCCAGGTGGTGGGCAAACTCCTGCAAGGCGCCAAAGGGACACAGCCAGCCGCAGAACATCCCCCGCCCCCACAGCACAAAGCCCAGAAGCGTAACGCCCCAGATCACCAGCGAGAAGGGGTCATAAAGCAGGAAAGCATAGCTGCCCCCTTCCAACGCCGCGCGGGCCACCGCCAAAGGTGTCGCAATGGAAAGCTGCCCCTGGCCCCACCAGCCGATAAAAACCGTGACAAAGGCCAGAATGCTCAGCCTGACGGAGGCGAAAAACCGATGCCCGGCCAGACGGTTCATGCCAAACAGCAACCAAGCCGTCAGCGCCAACAGGAAACCACCAAGGATGATCAGATCAGTGGCACGGTTGCGTATGGCATCCACCCAGGGCGGCGTGGGTTTGATCACCTCGGGGCGGGCATAAAACCGCTCTGGCGTGACATGGGTGGTCTCAACCGTGATTGAGCCGATCTCGGGCTGGAACGATCCATGGGCCCGCAAGGCGTCAATCTTCAGCGTCCACTCCGCAGTAGGATCAAACCCAAGGCGGCGGTCCGTTCTCAGGATCAGGGCAGCACCACTATGCAGGGTTTCTGGCAAGGTATCGTTCAATTCAATGTAGATGTCGCTATCCCGAAAAGCGATGGGAAACCCGCCCTGTTCCGCACTGATCAGATTGGGCGCAGTGTTGCGCACAAAATTTTCGGTCACTAACCCATGCCGCCCGGTCTCAATCAGAAGGACAGGTTCGTCCGTGTCAGAGATTTCCAGAAAATCCTGAAGCTCTGCATAGCTGCTTTTGCTCAGGACCGCCCGCGCGATGGAAGGGGCACCAATATCGACAATCCAGAGGTCCAGATAGGGCTCATCAGGCGCGTCTTTGGCCTCCGGGTCGTCATCTTCCCAAAGCGTATCGGCAAAAGCGGCGTCAATCTCGGCGTTGGAAATAATCTTGCGGGCGGCGATCCCCTGGGACACCAGATCATCCCAGGTCAGATCTTCTTCGTAAGACCTGTCGGGATAAGCTGGTGGCCCGCTTGAGATACCGCCCATTTTTTCGCGTGCCACCTGTAGGGCCGCGGCCAGAATGCTCTCATGGGCGATGCGCACAGAGGCCGTGCCCTTGGTCACCCCGTCCAGATAGACCAGCGCAGAACCTTCCGTGCCTCCGCCATAAGGTGATCCGACAACCAGCGTGTCCGAAATCGAATGGCCGCGGTATTGTTTGAAAAAATCATAAAACAGCTTTTCGGGAAGGCCAGAAACAAAGATGGGTTCGTTATGGGAAATAAGCTGCGCGTCCAGAAAGCGGCCATCCAGATCAAGCACCACAAGCACATTGATCGCCGCACCGGAAAATCCCGGTAAAGGGGCCATGGGTTCGGTTTCAAAGACATACCCCGCCTCAGCCCCGCCAGAGTTCAGCAGTTGCCAGACACCCTTGTCGTTGATCTTTTCCCCCAGGCTCATGGGTGGGACGATATAGGGTTCCAGGACGTCCCGGTCCAAAGGTTCCGCCTGCGCGCCCAGAAGGGTTGCACAGCAGAAAAAGACCGCCAACACAGTGGCGGATATTGACTTGCATACCGACATTGTCTGCAGGTTATGCCGGGCCTGCCTTTGCCCCTATGCGACCTTGGTCTCACTGCCGATAATTCTTCTGTGAGGGTCGCTGGTGTTGTGACAGTCTGCCAGACGCCATGGCTCGCTTGAAATTAGATATCCCAGCACTTTTTGGTTCGCTGTTTGCTTTCCTTGCGCTTTGGTGGCTGGCCGCCTGGTGGGGAAATGACCCTAGCGTGCTACCAAGCCCGGCTGAGGTCTGGCGCATCTTTCATCGCGAACTCGCCTCTGGTGAGCTGCAACACCACTTTGTTGCGACGTTACTGCGGGTGCTAGTGGCTTTTTGCCTCGCGATGGGGATCGGCTGTGTGCTGGGCATCGCCATGGGGGCAAACGCGCGGATCAACCGGTGGCTTTCAACCTGGGTGATGCTGCTGCAAAACATCCCCGCGCTGGTGGTCATCGTGCTGTGCTACCTCTGGATTGGATTGAACGAGGTTGCGGCAATCACGGCTGTCGCCCTCAACAAAACCGCTATGGTTGCCGTTTCCCTGCGCGAGGGCATGCAGGCGCTCGACCCTAAGGTCCGTGAAATGGCGCAAGTGTTTGGGATGAAACCGCTTGCCCGGTTGCGATTTGTTATTCTACCCCAACTCTGGCCCTATATTGCAGCCTCTATACGCAATGGGCTGGCCATCATCTGGAAGATCGTGCTTGTGGTTGAATTCCTGGGCCGCAGCAATGGCATTGGCTTTCAGATCCACCTTTATTTCCAACTGTTCGAGACCGCCTACGTAATAGCTTATGCGCTGAGTTTTGTCAGTTTCATGTTGCTTCTGGAAGTCACCCTGATCCGGGGGATTGAGGCGTATGCCACCCGTTGGCGTGGCGCTGCCGACACAAGCGAAAAAAACGGTTAGTATAGCAATGCGCACCCCAGTGTCCGTTGCATCGCAGCAATCAGCTCCTCAACCGTTTCGGTGCTCACATATTCACCCCCGGTGCGCGTGGCCAGACATTTGGCGCCGCTTGTGGCCGTATTGTAGCTGGTCTGCCCCTGACTTTGCCAACCAAAATGCGTTCCGCGCACTTTGAAACCGATGACATGCACGGTGGTGGCCAACCCCGATGCGGCAAGCTCGGCCGCCAATGCACAGGTTTGTCCGCCGCAGGTTTCCTTGCCATCGGTCACCAGCACAATGGTGCCCGGCTTGTTGGTGTGATCCAGCACCTGGGCGGCACGCCTAACCGCTTCGGTCAGGGCGGTCTGGCCTTCCGGCTCCAGGTCATCAATGGCCCCGATCACAGGGCCCGCAGCATTCGCAAGGGGCGGGAATTTCAGATCAATGCCAGAACACTGATCGCCCTGCCCGCTTGTGTCAGGCCCATAGACGATCAGCCCGATGCGCCTGTTCAGGGCAACCTGTGGCATCACCTGTCGCACCGCCCGGCGCGCTTCAAAAATGCGCGGCTCGTCAATCTGGTTAAAGCCCATTTCCGCCATGGAGCCGGAACCATCGAAGACAATCATCGCATCGGTTGAACAATCCGCCTGAGCAAAGCTGGCCGTGAGTGTGATGCTGGCACCGATGCTGATCGCGGTCAGACGTTGCCCCGCAGAACGCAGTCGACTCAGGAAACACCTCACTTTCAGCCCTCCATGCCTTAGCGCCGGTACACGTACTCCGGCGGTTCAACCACATGCGCATCTTTTTCAAGCAAGGCATCCAGCGCCACGCGCCCCGGGGACTTGCGGCAAACTGGGTCGGTCGCACCGGGATCACCGAGGATTGCCATCGCCTGACAGCGGCACCCTGCAAAATCAATGTCGCGGCGCTCGCAGCTTTGGCAAAGCTCCGGCATCCAACCGGTGCCACGATAGGCGTTGAAGGCCGCGCTCTTGTACCAAATCTCTGACAGTGAGCGGTTTTGGACGTTCTCAAATTGCAGGTGTGGTATCGTTTCTGCGGCATGACAGGGCAGCACCGTGCCATCCGGGGTGATATTCAGCCCGGTCGATCCCCAGCCATTCATGCAGGCCTTTGGAAAATCAGAGTAATAATCTGGTGGCACAAAGTCGACCACCAAGTCACCGCGCAAGTCCTGCACGGCTTTGGCGACTGTTGCCTTGGCCGCCTCCACCTGATCGCGGCTGGGTTGCAGGCTTGCCCGGTTGCGCAAGGCCCAGCCTTGAAACTGAACGCAGGCAATCTCTATCCGCCGCGCGCCCAGTCGTTGCGCCATGTCGATGGTGGCAGAAAGATCATCCAGATTGGCCCGGTGCATCACAGCGTTCAGCGTGAGGGGGAAGCCGATATTGGCAATCACCTCAGCCACATGCATCTTGCGGTCAAAGCCGCCCTTATAGCCGCCAATTCGGTCCGCCATGGCAGCCGTGACACCCTGAAGGGACAATTGCACATGATCCAGACCCGCATCGTCCAGCGCGTGCAGACGTTTTTCCGTTAGGCCGATGCCTGAGGTGATGAGATTGGTGTAGAGTCCGGCCTTACGTGCAGCTGTAACCAGTTCAACCAGATCACGACGCGATGCGGGTTCTCCACCGGAAAGATGCAGTTGCAAAACCCCCAGCGCCGCAGCTTGTTGAAAGATATCCCCCCATAGCTCGGTGCTGAGTTCACTGTCTTTTGACAACAGCTCAGTCGGGTTTGAACAATATGGACAGGCCAGTGGGCAGCGGTGGGTCAGTTCCGCCAGCATTGCCATGGGCGCGTCAATGCGGTTGGACATGCACCATCCCCTTTTCCCTCAGATCCTGAACAAAGGCGATCACATCCGGTTCAATCACATCCAGCGGGGCGTCGTAAACGTCAGACAGCGCCTGCGAAATACCGCGCAGGCTGGCTACGCCATCCAGCCGTTCCAGAACGGCCACCCCAACCTGATCAAGGATCAATACCCGCTCTGGTCCCAAAAGCACCTCGACCTGACGCAACTTGTCAAACTGCGTTCTGACACCGCGTGGCAGATAGGGCACGTTCTGCGGCTGCATCAGGCTAGCCCCTCACCGGCCTGCCAGCCACCCGGCGGAACACGCCCCGGTGTGACATAGGCGGACCAAAGCGCATCCAATTGCGCCCACAGGACCTCGGTCTTGAAGGTCAGCGCCCGCAGGGCGGCGTCCTGATCAGCGCGGGTCCGGGCATTCTCCATCACCCACTGCAGGCCAAAAGCCACATCTTTGGGGGCTTCACTCAACCGGTTCTGGAAGTAGGACAGGGTTTCGCCGTTGGCAAAATCGTAGTGTTCCAACAGTCCGGCAATGCGGTTCCTGTGAATGGCAGGGGCAAAAAGCTCGGTCAGGGAAGACGCCACGGCCGGCAGTAGAGGTTCATCCCTTACAAAACGCACATAGGCATCAACGGCAAAGCGCGTCGCGGGCAATATGCCAACCTCGGAGCGCACATAGTCCGGATCAAGGCCAACCCCTTCCGCCAGCTTTAGCCAGCGCGCAATGCCGCCCTCTCCGGGCGCGCGCCCATCGTGATCCTCGATCCGTGAACGCCAGGCACGACGCAGGTCAGGATCCGCAACCCGCGACATAAAGGCGGCGTCCTTCATGGGGATCCGCGTCTGGTAATAATAACGGTTGATAACCCAGGCCCGCACCTGATCGGGCGTGCAGCCGCCTGAATGCAACATGTCGTGGAAGGGATGCTTGTCATGGTACTGGCGCTCGCCAATCTCACGCAGCTTTGCCTCAAATACCTCGGCACTGTCAGGGGTATCCTTCACAGAGTGATCTCCATGCCGTCGCTGGCAATCTCCCACCCTGCCTTGAGCACTGTAGACCGCTCCGGGCTGTTGGGTTGCAGGATTGGGTTGGTGTTGTTGATGTGGATATACATCTTGCGGCCTTCTACTGACGCCAGCTGCGCAAGACTGCCAAGCGCACCGTTCTGCGGCACATGCCCCATGCGCGCCCCAGTCTTTTCTCCGGTGCCGGTACGCTGCATATCGTCGTTGTTCCAGACCGTGCCGTCAAACAGCAGCAGATCAAGACGATCAAGCCGCGCCAGCAACCACTCAGGGATTGCAGCACAGCCCGGCACATAGGCAACGCGCTTTCCATTGGCTTCAATCAAAAGGCCAACGGTCTGCTCACCCACTTCCTCAAGGTTCAGCGTTCCCCCTTCCAGGAACAAGGCAACCTTACCGGGGACGGGAAATGGCGTGGCTCTCAGGCCTGGCAGAGGTTCAAAACAGGTATCCAGAGTGATCTGACGTTTGGACACCAGTTGCGGATCGAGCACCCCAAACACCGAATTGCTGTTCACGATATCCAGCCCTGCTGTCGTGGCATATAATGTAAACGGTGTCTTTTCCCGCAGGATCAATGCACCGGCGATATGGTCAATGTCCCCATTGGTCAGAACCACCGACGACACGGGCGACTCCCGCAACCCGCGGGGGTGCAAAGGCGTAGCAGCGTCAAGCTGATGACGAATATCCGGTGAGGCATTCAGTACAACCCAAGAGTGGCCATCTAGCGAGACCGCAACAGAGGATTGTGTCATCCGTGGAATCTGGCCTGCGCGTGCATCAGTGCAATTCCGGCACCCACAGTTCCATTGGGGCAGCCCGCCTCCTGCGCCTGCCCCAAGAATGATCAGTCTCATGTGCAGTGAGTGATCAGATCACTTCACGACCGGTATCGCGCTCATCGTCTTCACCGGGGCCGTACATGTTGATTTCCATACCACACTTGATTTCCCGGGCTTTGGGCTTGCTCCATGCCATAACACATTCCTCCATTTTGCTACGCCTTACCCTAGAGACTGCCATATCCGAAAAATATGCGACTTTAGGACTAGGCAGCCTGTGCAATGCATCCGCCTGATCGAACCGTCCAATTGTTTGAAGCCAGAATGGCCGATACTCGTAGTTTACGACAATTGAGAAGCTTATTCTTGGCCATTCATCCGGCTCACAGGTGGAACCGTTGCGTCTTCTGAGGCGCGAAGACAGCCCTTCGGTTCAGGACTTTAGTCCAACGACCAACGTCTAATGGTCAGTAATTTCGACAAAACCTAAAAACTGGTGCAAAATCAGGAGGGGCTGAAAATGCGTTTGATCCAAGGTTTGTTACTCTCTGGCCTGCTGAGTTTCCCAGCGGTGGCTCTGGCGGAAGGGGACCCTGAAAAAGGGGAAAAGGTGTTTCGCAAATGCCGCGCCTGCCATGCGGTTGGCCCTGAATCCAAAGACAAAACCGGCCCGGCCCTTAACGGCATCCTTGGCGCAGCGGCCGGCGCATCAGCGGATTTCAAGTATTCCAAGGCTCTACAAAACGCGGCGGCAGAAGGTCTTGTCTGGGATGAAGAATCCCTCACGGCCTTTCTGACCAAGCCACGTGACTTTCTCAAGGGAACAAGGATGTCCTTTAGCGGTCTGCGTAAAGAAGCAGATATTGCCAATATCATCGCCTATCTCGGGCAGAACTAGACCGTCGATACATTGCGCAGATCATTTGTGATCAGAGTGAACTAAATCACCTGCCCTAAATTCCCAAAGGGAAAATCATAACTGCCCGCAAGGCCATCTCCACGCTCGAGGACCTTCCGGTGCAGACGAGTTGATCGAGAACCGCATGAACCGTGCCTACTGTCGTTTTCCGATGCGGAACGGGACACCCAAAAGAGAGGACTTCACGTATGAAACTTAGCGATGCCAAAACCATCGATACAGACTGGGAAACAGTCTTTGTTGCACTTCTTGACCCTGACGAATGGCTGGACACTTGAGCAGATTGGCAACCGGATGATCTATGAGGGTGCAAGACTGAGAGTTTGTTAGGAGACGATCTATCGCTACATTAACTCCGTAGATGGCATAGGCTTGCTCGTTGGATCGACCCGAAAATCTGAATTGTCGATTCTGACATGAATCTTGTCCGAAAGCGCATCGGCAGCCTCAGCTCATTTCACGGCAACTGTTCTCGCAAGGAACAGGAGCCGCTATGCGATATTCTGCGTTTGGACTGATCAAGGAAGCCCTCAGCGGGCACAAGGGTTGGCGCCCTCAATGGCGTGATGCTGCGCCGCAGGCGGCCTATGATTATGTGATCATTGGCGGTGGCGGGCATGGTCTTGCGACAGCCTATTATCTGGCCAAGGAGTTCGGTGGCGCGCGGATCGCGGTGCTGGAGAAAGGATGGATCGGCGGTGGCAATGTTGGCCGCAACACCACCATCATCCGCTCCAACTACCTGCTGGATGGCAATGAGCCGTTTTATGAGTTTTCTCTGAAACTCTGGGAGAACCTTGAACAGGATCTCAATTATAACGCCATGGTCAGCCAGCGCGGTATTTTGAACCTGATCCATAGCGATGCACAGCGCGACGCCGCCCGTCGGCGCGGCAATGCGATGATCCTCAACGGGTCCGACGCCGAGCTTTTGGACGCGGATGGCGTACGCGCAATGTATCCGTTCCTGAACTTTGATGACGCACGTTTTCCTATTAAAGGCGGCCTTTTGCATCGGCGCGGCGGCACGGTGCGCCATGATGCGGTGGCCTGGGGCTATGCCCGTGGAGCCGATCTGCGTGGCGTTGATATCATCCAGAATTGCGAAGTCACCGGCCTGCGTATCGAAAGCGGCAAAGTGCTGGGCGTTGAAACCTCCCGTGGGTATATCGGGGCAGGCAAGGTCGGTGTGTCGGTCGCCGGCAATTCCAGCCGTCTGATGGCGCTTGCAGGTATGCGCCTGCCGATCGAGAGCCACGTCTTGCAAGCCTTTGTTTCAGAAGGGCTGAAGCCCTTCATTCCCGGTGTGATCACCTATGGTGCCGGACATTTCTATTGCAGCCAGTCTGACAAGGGAGGGCTGGTCTTTGGCGGTGACATCGACATGTATAACTCCTACGCGCAGCGCGGGAATTTGCCGGTGGTCGAGGATGTTATCGAAAGCGGTATGTCGCTGATCCCGGCACTTGGACGGGCGCGGCTGCTGCGCAGCTGGGGCGGTATCATGGATATGTCGATGGATGGCTCCCCCTTCATCGACAAGACCCATATCGAGGGCCTCTATTTCAACGGCGGGTGGTGCTACGGCGGGTTCAAGGCCACGCCGGCAGCCGGCTATTGCTTTGCGCATCTTCTGAAAACCGATCGTCCGCACGAGACCGCGACCGCTTACCGGCTGGATCGTTTTATGTCCGGTCACATGATCGACGAAAAGGGCCAAGGCGCCCAACCGAACCTGCACTGAGGAATTGTCCAGATGATTATCAACCATCCGCTGCTTGGGCCCCGCGATGCGCAGGAGTTCACCTATTTGGGCGACGCAGGCCTGATGAACCGTCCCTACTGGCTGTCAGAAACAGCCCTGCAGCAGTTCCACGACTATCTGTATCTGCGCAAAAACCCGGCGGGCGAACATCGCGAGCTGTGGTTCCACGAACAGGGTGACCGGTCCTGGCTGGTGGTCACCCGTAATACCACGACCCATGAGATCCTGAGGGTCGAACTTGCCCGGGATGTGGCGCTTGCCAACAAGGCGGCAAATACCTCGCAGGAGCCGCAGCAATGAGCCAGAGATCCGTATTGAAAAATCGACTCTCGGGCGGCCTTATCGACCACGATGCATCGCTGTCGTTCCAGTTTGATGGCAAGACCTATGAGGGCCATCAGGGGGATACGCTGGCATCAGCGCTGCTGGCCAATGGTGTTCGGCTGATGGGCCGGTCCTTCAAATACCATCGGCCGCGCGGTGTGCTGACCGCAGGCAGCGAGGAACCCAACGCACTGGTTGAGCTGCGCTCTGGCGGGCGTCAGGAACCTAATACCCGCGCCACCGTTGTGGAGCTATATGCGGGGCTGGAGGCCCAATCGCAGAACCGCTGGCCATCGCTTGAGCATGATTTGATGGCGATCAATGACCGGTTTTCGAATTTCCTGACCGCAGGGTTTTACTACAAGACTTTCATGTGGCCGAAGGCGTTCTGGGAAAAACTCTATGAACCGATCATTCGTAAGGCCGCAGGGCTTGGCAGTCTGACCGAGGAGGCAGATCCTGATGCTTATGACAAGGGATACCTGCATTGTGATCTGCTGGTCATCGGCGCGGGACCGACGGGGCTGGCGGCGGCGCTGACCGCTGGCCGGGCTGGCGCGCAGGTCATCTTGGCGGATGAGGACTATCGCCTCGGCGGGCGCCTGCTAAGCGAAACCAAGGCGCTGTCGGAAATGTCTGGCACCGATTGGGTAGCGCAGACACAGGCGGAGCTGGCTACGCTGCCAAACGTCCGCGTCATGCCACGGACAACCGTGTTTGGCGCCTATGATCATGGGATCTATGGTGCGGTGGAGCGCAATGCCGATCACCTGCCCGCGCCAGCATCAGGGAAATCACGGCAGACGCTTTGGCGGATCTATTCCAAACGGGCGCTGATTGCGACCGGTGCTATTGAGCGTCCGATCGCCTTTGAAAACAACGACCGCCCCGGTGTGATGCTGGCAGGTGCCGCGCGCGCCTATGCCAACCGCTGGGCGGCGGCACCTGGTCAGTCGGTTGTGGTATTCGCCAACAACGACAATGCACATCTCACCGCGCAGGATCTCATGGCGAAAGGGATTGAGGTACGCGCAATCATCGATGTGCGCCCCGATGCACCTGCCCTAGCCGGGACTGAGGTTCTGGCTGGTGCGGAAATTATCGAAACCAAAGGTCGCCTTGGCCTGTCCTCCGTCACCGTGCGTCTGGCAAACGGGCAAACACGCAGCATTTCCTGCGATGCATTGGCCATGTCGGGTGGCTGGAACCCCAATCTGGGCCTGACGTGTCATCAACGGGGCCGCCCGGTCTGGAATGACGCGATCCAGTCCTTTGTACCGGGGGATGGGCTGCCGACAGGTCAACTGGTCGCCGGGGCGGCTGCGGGGGAGATGACCACCGCACAAGCTTTGAAAGGCGGTGCAGAGCGCGCCGCTGAGGCGCTTGGTGATCTCGGCATCTCAGCCGCGGCTATCGACCTCCCGCAAGCCGAAGACGCCCCGGTGAACCTGACCCCCTTCTGGCATGTCGAAGGAGCCAAACGCGCCTGGCTTGATTTTCAGAACGATGTGACCGTGAAGGATGTCAAACTCGCCCATCAGGAGAACTTCACCTCGGTGGAGCATCTGAAGCGCTATACCACGCTGGGCATGGCCACGGATCAGGGGAAAACCTCGAATCTCGGCGCCTTGGCGGTGATGGCGGAGCTGACCGGCAAATCTATTCCGGACACCGGCACTACGATTTTTCGCCCCCCCTACACGCCCGTTGCGATGGGTGCGCTGGCGGGCCGTGCTGTTGGCAAGGATTTTCATCCGACCCGCCTCACACCCAGCCACAAATGGGCTGAGGAACAAGGCGCTGTTTTTGTCGAGGTTGGCAACTGGCTGCGGGCGCAGTGGTTCCCCCGTGATGGTGAGACCCATTGGCGCCAGTCTGTGGACCGCGAAGTCCTGCAAACCCGCAATTCCGTTGGCATCTGTGATGTAACCACATTGGGAAAGATCGATGTGCAGGGTGCGGATGCTGCGACCTTCCTCAACACGATCTACGCCAATGGGTTTGCCAAACTCCCGGTGGGCAAAGTTCGCTATGGTTTGATGCTGCGCGAGGACGGCATTGCCTACGACGATGGCACCGCCGCGCGGCTGGCCGAGGACCATTTTGTCGTCACAACCACCACGGCCAATGCTGTTCTGGTCTATCGCAACATGGAGTTTGTGCGTCAGTGTCTCTGCCCTGATCTGGACGTGCAACTGATTTCAACAACCGAAGCCTGGGCGCAATACGCTGTCGCCGGTCCCAATGCACGCAAGCTGCTGCAAAAGATCGTCGACCCGGCGTTCGATATCTCCAACGAGGCGTTCCCATTTATGGGCTGCGGTGAAATCACGGTCTGCGGGGGATGCCGGGCTCGGCTGTTCCGCATCTCTTTCTCTGGTGAGCTGGCTTATGAAATCGCGGTGCCGACCCGTTATGGTGATGCCCTGATGCGCGAGATGATGGCCGCAGGGGAAGAATTCGATGTGACACCCTATGGCACCGAAGCGCTCGGCGTGATGCGGATCGAAAAAGGGCATGCCGCAGGCAATGAGTTAAACGGAACCACATCTGCGCTGAACTTGGGTCTCGGCCGCATGGTCTCGACCAAGAAAGATTGCATCGGCAATGTACTGAGCCGTCGCGACGGTATGAACACAGAAGATGCGCTGAACCTCGTCGGGGTCCGGCCTGTGAACAGCATCGACAGCGTTCCTGCGGGTGGGCACCTGATGGCAAGCGATGGGCCGGTCGATGCGGCGCATGATCAGGGATATGTGACCTCTGCTGCCTATTCACCCATCTTGCAAAGCGCAATCGGACTGGCCTTTGTCAAAGCCGGATCGAACCGGATGGGCGAGCGGCTGCGTCTCGTGAACCCACTGGAAAACCAAATCGTTCTGGTTGAGATTGTCAGCCCTCATTTTGTAGATCCCGAAGGGGAGAAGCTCCGTGCATAAATTGTCCCCCCTCACCCCGCTTGGCAGTGCTTTCCCCCGGATAGAGTCGATTGGTGATCTGACGATTTCCGAAGTGACGGACCGGGCGCTTGCCTCAGTGGCGGCTCGTAAAGATCAGGAACCAGCGCTGCGGGCAGCTCTTGCAGAGGCCTATGAGATGGAGTTGCCAGAAGTTGGCGGTTCGTCACAGGCTGATGCGCTCTCGGTCTTCTGGACTGGACCGGATCAATGGATGGTCTCAGGGCCATATGATCAAAATGAGCTACTGGCCCGCGATTTGAAACAGGTGGCTGGCGCCACTGCATCGGTGGTGGAACAGACGGATGGCTGGTGTCGGTTCGATGTTGCGGGCGCTGTTCTGAGTGATCTGTTTGAACGGCTCAGCAACGCGCCGGTCCGCGACATGAAACCCGGATGCGTCATTCGCGGCACCTTGGAGCACCTCGGCGTGTTCCTGTGGCGCCTTGACGAGGATCGCATGGCTGTTCTGGGGCCGCGCTCCTCTGCTGCATCCTTGCATCACGCGCTGATCACTGCCGCCCGCTCCCTCGCCTAAGATTGGGATCTGGATGTGCAGGCCGTGCCGGGCCTATCCCGCCGGCAGGGCATCCCCGCTTTTGACGCGCAAGGAGTTCTTGGCGCGCCGGTCATTGATCGGCGTGACGCCAAAGCTCTCGCGGTAGATCCGCAGGAATGCGCCGGGGGTGCTATAGCCGACCATATAGGCAATCTCTGTTACCGACGTACTGGAATACAGCACCAGCTGCCGCGCCTGATTCATCCGCATCATCCGGTAGTATTTCAAAGGGCTCTGCCCTGTGGCCTCTTTGAAGCTGCGTTCCAGCGACCGGGCGGACACCCCGATGGCGTCCGCTACGTCACTGATCTGGATCGGGTCTTCGATGTGTTCCGCGAAATGTTCGATCGCTTGGGTCACCTTCTTTGGCAGCAAGTCCTTGCTCTTGGCCGTTGAAAATGCAGGTGTTTTCTGAGAAGTTGCTGCGCTGCGCACATAGGGGTGCTGAAACCAACAGGCAACCTCAGCCATGATATCCCCGCCGAGATGCTCCTCAATCAAGGTGAGCATGTAGTCAAACACCGCTGTCGCTCCGGAGATTGTTACAAAGGAACCTTCGTCGCAGATCACCGTGCTTTGTGGTTCGATGTCCGGGAATTCTGCCTCAAATGCGGCCTCGTAACACCAGTGAACCGAGAGCGGTTGACCCGCCACCAAACCTGTCCGTGCCAGCGGAAAAACCCCACCGCTGAAGGCGCCGAGCCTAGTCTTGCTCCGGGTGATCCGCTGCAAGGCTGCATTGGCCCGTGCCGGTTGGTCAAACCGCGCATTTGGTCCCGCCGTAAAAAACAGAAAATCATGCTCGGCTAGATCCGCCAGCACGGTATCCGGACCAAAACTGACCCCAGCTGAGGAGGCGACCGGATCTGCGGTTTCAGCCACCACCGTCCAACGAAAGGCCTCCTTCCCGGCGATTTCATTGGCGGCGCGCAATGGTTCGATGCAGGAGGTCAGACAGGCCATTGGGAAACCGGGAAAGATCAGAATGCCCAGTGTGAGTGGCGCGTCGGTTCGGGTCATGACAGGCCTCCTTCGGTGAGTTCTGCAGCACAGGTGAGAATGTGTTTTTCCAGCAATCGCGCGGCCGGCGACAGGGCGGTATCAGTTTTGCGCAGCAGATGGATCTGACGTGTGGCCCGCGAATCAGCCAGCTGACAGAACACCAGCTCCGGCGCATTTGCAGCCCGTGCGGCCATCTCAGGCAAAATAGTGACGCCAATTTCTGCCCGCACCATCGCCATGATGGAGGTCAGGTTCTGCGCCTTTAACAGCGCCTTATCGTGCAATATCCGGGACGGCTCGGCATTGATCCCCGCGGACAGGCTGTTGGCGATCAAACGCTCATCCCGCAGCATATCCCAGTCGATTTTTCCACGTTCCTGCGCCAATGGGTGATTGCGGGTGCAGATCACCCCAAAGGCATCCGAGAGCAGGTGCTGGCTGTGCAGGCCGGAGCTGTTTTGGCCCAGTGTGGCAATCCCGATGTCGATACGCTCACGGGACAATTCATGTAGGACAGATATGGAATCCATATCACGAAGCTCAATGTCAACATGCTCGAAATCACTGATATGCCTTGAAAATACCAAAGGCATCACGGTGCCTGCAACTGATGGAACGGTTGCAATCCGCACATGTCCATGTGTGGCTTTGGCATAGCCTTCAATCGCTTTGACCATTGTGTCGTATTGCTGCAACTCGCGCTCGGCCTGTTCCAGCACAAAGGCCCCCAGCGCCGTCAGGCGGTTCTTTCGATCGGTTTCGAACAGCGGTTCGCCCAGATGCGTCTCCAACTGTTTCAGCATCATCGACACCGCAGACGGTGTGCGCCCCAGAATGCCGGCTGCGTCACTTAGGTTCCCGCTTCGGGCAACTGCGGCAAATCCGCGAAGCAACTCAATTTTAAGCGCCATAGCTATAGACTTCAAAGTTTCTGAAATGGTGTTCAGTTATTTGAGTTTGATTGAAGTGGCGTCTCATGTCCATACCCATGGAAACTGAATTCTGTGTGAGGCCTCTGACCATGACTGATATCCAAAAGAACCTGATCGCCGGTGAATGGCTTGCTGGTGAGAGCGAAGTTGAAAACCGGAACCCGTCTGACCTGAGCGATCTGGTCGGTGTCTTTGCCCAGGCGAGCGCCGATCAGCTGGAGGCGACACTGGATCAGGCGCAGGTGGCACAGCGTGAATGGGCCGCTTACGGTCTGGAGCGCAAACAAGCGGTGCTGAATGCCATCGGCAATGAAATGATGGCCCGCGCCGAGGAACTGGGCACGCTGCTCAGCCGTGAGGAAGGCAAACCGCTGGCCGAGGGTAAGGGTGAAGTCTACCGCGCCGGTCAGTTCTTCACCTATTATGCTGCCGAGTGTCTGCGCCAGATCGGTGAGAACGCGGATTCTGTACGCCCCGATATTGAGGTCGACGTCCGCCGTGAGGCTGTCGGAACCGTTGCGATTATCAGCCCCTGGAACTTCCCCACAGCGACCGCATCGTGGAAAATTGCCCCGGCGCTTTGCTATGGCAACGCGGTGGTCTGGAAACCTGCAAACATCACCCCGGCATCGGCTGTTGCGCTGGCGGAGATCATTGAGCGGCAGGACATCCCAAAAGGTCTGTTCTCCCTCGTGATGGGCTCGGGCCGGTCCATCGGCCAGCGTCTGGTCGAAAGCCCCAAGGTGAATGCCATTTCGTTTACCGGCTCGGTGCCGGTGGGCAAAGGTATTGCTGCTGCCGCCATCCAGAACCTGACCAAGGTACAGATGGAAATGGGCTCCAAGAACGCGCTGGCCGTGATGGATGACGCAGATCTGGATCTGGCCGTGACGCTGGCGCTTGGTGGTGCCTTTGGCGGTACCGGTCAGAAATGCACGGCCTCCTCGCGACTGGTGGTCCATGCCGGTGTTCATGACGCCTTCGTGGAGAAACTGATCGCAGGGGCACAAGCGATGAAAGTGGGCCACGCACTGGAAGCAGGCGTGCAGATGGGTCCAGTGGTCAGCGAACAACAGCTAACTGAAAACCTCGCCTATGTTGATCTTGGCAAGACGGAAGGTGCTGAACTGGCCTGCGGGGGGCAACGTCTGGAGATGCCGCATCAAGGTTTCTACATGTCCCCGGGCGTGTTCCTGAACAGCACCAACGACATGCGTATCAACCGTGAGGAAATGTTCGCGCCGCTGACATCGGTGATCAAGGTTGGCAGCTATGATGAGGCGCTTTCGGTGGTCAATGACACCAACTTTGGCCTGACCTCGGGGATCGTCACCAAATCACTGGCCCGCGCCACCCATTTCCGCCGCAACGCGCGCACCGGTGTTGTGACTGTAAACCTGCCGACCGCTGGCACGGACTACCACGTGCCCTTCGGTGGTCGCGGCGATAGCTCTTATGGCCCGCGCGAACAGGGTAAGGCGGCGGCGGAATTCTATACCACCGTCAAAACCGCCTATATCAGCGCAGGCCCGGTTTGATGCGGTCCGGGTTCCGGATTGACGGGCTGCAATACGCCAACTGGTCGGAGAAGATCTTTCGCCAGCTGCGTGACGGGGGCGTGGATGCAATCCACGTCACCATCGCCTATCACGAGAATTTTCGTGAAACGGTTCTGAACTTTGAGAAGTGGAACCGCTGGTTTGAGCAGTATCCTGATCTGATCATGAAGGGTCTTTGGGCCTCGGACATCGATAAGGCGCGGGAGACCGGGCGCACGGCGGTGTTCTTTGGGTTCCAGAACCCCTCACCGATCGAAGATGATATCGGCCTGGTCGAAATCGTTCACACTCTGGGCGCACGGTTCATGCAGCTGACCTATAACAATCAGTCGCTGCTGGCGACCGGCTGTTATGAGGCTGAGGACACCGGCATCACCCGCATGGGCAAGCAGGTCATCAAGGAGATGAACCGCGTCGGTCTGGTGGTGGATATGAGCCATTCCGCGGATCGTTCAACGATTGAGGCGGCGGACCTGTCAGAACGCCCGATTGCCATCACCCATGCCAATCCGCATGACTGGTCCCCTGCCCTGCGGAACAAGAAAGACGACGTGATCCGCGCGGTCACGTCCAATGGCGGGATGTTCGGCTTCTCCGTTTATCCGCATCACCTGAAAGACAAATCCGCCTGCACGTTGCAAAGCTTCTGCGAGATGATTGCGCGGACCGCGGATCGATATGGTGTGCAACATCTCGGCATTGGCACAGACCTTTGCCAGGATCAGCCCGACAGCATCGTCGAGTGGATGCGTGTTGGTCGCTGGACCAAGGAAATCGACTACGGCGAGGGTTCAAAATCCGCGCCCGGTTTCCCGCCGATGCCCAGCTGGTTTGAGGACAACCGTGACTTTGGAAACATCGAAGACGGGCTGCGCAATGTTGGAATGAACGAACAAGAGGTCGCCGCTGTCATGGGGGACAATTGGCACCGCTTCTTTGATGAGAATTTTGGCCCGAAGGCAGGGAGCTGACGGACCGGGGTACGTTTAACGGCCTAGCAAAATGATAGCGGGCCGACCAATGGGAGGGACAGATGTCAGAGACATCGATGGAAACAACATCGCAGGAGAGCCGCATTAATAAGCCGCTCTTTCTGCTTTCGGGCGGCTTTATCGCGCTGTTCTGTGTGGCCGCACTGGTCAATCTTGACGGCCTGTCGGCGCTGGTTGATTGGGGATTTAACATCGCCGCGACCTATTTCGGACTATATTGGCAGATCCTGCTTCTGGCGACGTTTTTGATCGGCCTGCTGCTCTGTGTATTGCCCGGAGGCCGTGCCATTCTCGGCGGGCTGGCCGCACCTGAGTTCACCACATTCCAGTGGGGCTCCATGATCATGTGCACATTGCTTGCCGGCGGTGGCGTATTCTGGGCCGCAGGCGAGCCAATTGCACACTTCCTCTATTCACCGCCGCTTTATGGCGCCGAAGGGGGCAGCGAAGCCGCTGTGACACCAGCCATCGCACAGAGTTTCATGCATTGGGGGTTCCTGGCCTGGGCGATCCTTGGCTCACTCTCGACCGTGATGCTGATGCATTACCACTATGAAAAAGGCCTGCCGCTAGCACCACGGACGCTGCTGTATCCTGTGTTCGGCGACAAGGCCATCAACGGCCCGATTGGCGTGATTGCCGATGCGTCGTCCATCATTGCTGTGGTGGCGGGCACCGTGGGTCCGATCGGATTCCTTGGGCTTCAGGTCAGCTATGGCCTGTCTGACCTCTTTGGCATCCCGGATGTCTTTGCCACGCAGTTCGTGGTGATCGGTGCACTGGTCGGGCTTTACACAATTTCCGCAATGACCGGGCTGTCCCGTGGCATTCAGCTGTTGTCAAAGATCAATGTGATCCTCGCAGCGGTCCTGTTGATCTACGTCCTTCTGGCGGGACCTACCGGTTTCATCTTCGGCTCGTTCTTCTCCGGGTTTGCGACCTACCTGGGCAATTTCTTCCAGATGGCTCTGTATCGCGGTGATGCGGCTGTCTTCGGCGCCCCCGGTTGGTTGGGGTGGTGGACCGTGTTCTTCTGGGGCTGGTTTATGGGGTACGGCCCGCTGATGGCAATGTTTATCGCGCGGGTATCCCGCGGTCGATCCATCCGCTCAATCATCATCATGCTGTCGGTTATCGCCCCCATCGTGACCAACTTCTGGTTCACCATCATCGGCGGCACAGGTATCGCGATGGAACTGGCCGAGCCGGGCACCATCTCTGCGGCGTTTGAAGGCTTTAACCTGCCCGCCGCTTTGCTGGCGATCACCAACAACCTGCCGATGGGATTCCTGGTTTCCATCTTGTTCCTGATCCTGACCACGATCTTTGTGGCCACGACCGGGGATTCGATGAGCTACGTGATTTCCGCTACAATGACCAAGGGCGACACACCCAGCACAGCTATACGTGTTTTCTGGGGCATCGCGATGGGTGTGATGGCCGTGATTTTGATCTCTGTCGGCTCCGGGGGCGTATCAAAATTGCAGAGCTTCATCGTGGTCACGGCTGTGCCAGTGTCACTGATCCTGCTGCCTTCACTCTGGGATGCGCTGCGCATCACCCTGGCGAAGGGCAAAGAGAGCTAAACACTTGCCGGGCGTCGCTGGCGCCCGGCATCCATTCCAACCGCCCGACCTGTTCAGATCATACGGGATATGACTAACGACCTGATTGCAAAGGCCAATCCGAATGACCGACATTCTCTGCCGTGAACCGAACACTGTCATGCGTCTGGCGCGCCTCGGTTCGATGCACCAATCACGCCTGTCTTTCATGCGGGTTTTGACCCGGCGTCTGGCACGCGAGGGCTGGCGTTTTGAACAAACCGCCTTTGACATTGATGAGACAGGTCAAGGCCATGCGGTTTACACCGCGCATGGGCCAGATCGCGCCTATTCACTGGTAGCATTTGCCCATGATCTGCCGCCAGAGAAACGTTCTGACCGCGTCATTGCGGAGGCGTGGGACGCCACATTCACCTTGTACGACGGGGTGCCCACCGACGCGGATATCACGCGGCTGTCGCAGAATATTCCTGTTCAGGAAGCCGGGCGTGTCTCCGGCTCGGAACTGTCTGTCTCCCGTGCGAACCGCTCTGTGCGGTTGTGGGAACATGTGGTCAGCTCCTTGGCGTCAGGCCAGCAACCCTCTGCTGAACAGATCGATGCGGTGGGCTACCTGATGCGGACCACCGCCGTTTATGGGTCGGGAAAACTGGGGGCGGCGGATCGTGAAATGATCGCGGAGCGCCCCGAGTTTCGCGCGCCTTTTCAGGTCGAGATGCTGTCGGTCTATCTGACCCGTTGGTTTGTGACCGATTTGGTCCAGCACATGGCGGATTGCCGCGCGAGAGCCAATGGCACCACTGCCGCCAAACTGGCTCCGGAGTTGGCGCGATCGATGGGAATTGGCAATTCTACCGGCCTTGGAATGGCGCCGTTTCTGCTGAACCATCCCGTATTGTTCAACAATTGGGTGGCTGCGCGTGAAAAGGCCATTCAGGCTGTGCGCAACATTGAAGAAGCCCATCCAGATGACATTGCGCTGTTCCGTTCGTTGGTTGAGCGCAGCAAAATGACAATTGCGGACTGGCAATCAGAACACCCGATCCAGATCCAGAAACTGAGCGCGCTGCGGTCGGACGCTGATCAGGTGACAAGTTATCTTGAAATCCAGACATTGGCGGGGCCGAAGCCCTGGGACGTCCTCTATCGCTGGGCTGAGGAGACGCTCTCGCTGGAAGGGCAGGAGTGGATCGCCTCGCTGATGCTGGAACCTTACGGCGGATTGGTCGATGGCTTTGCCGAAGACATGTCGGCGGACAACACTGCCACCTTCCGCATTGCCGGTGCGATGACGATTGGGGATTTGCGCAAGATCCTGTGTGATGTCTACGCGTGGGCCATCGATACCAACTGGCAGACGCCGGCGAACAAGGCACGTGCCTGGTATGTCTCAGAAGAGAAGCTCGAACCTCGGTTAGGGGAACGCTTCGAGGAGCCGATTGAAGAATATGAGCAGCCATTGGCACCGGGTCGTGATGCTGCCATGTTGTATCAAGCTCTCGCCCATTGGCCGGACGAGGCTCAGGTCGCCGATTTCTTGCTACGCCATTCGGAGCATCGCCACGTTCTGCGGCGTGCCCAGATCGTCGGGCGCGCGCCCTATGCGGAAATTCGTGACAACACGATTTCCGATCAGGTGCTCCCCATTGATATGCTGCGCTGCAAGCTGGCCTTTTTCGGGGCGACCAAATTCGACCCCCGGTCGGACCGCTGGGTGCGGATCTGCATGTATGGCAACGCCCCGCTTCCCACTGAGTTAACCGCTGAGAACGCAGAATTTTGGGTGTTCCCCGAACTGGAAGAGGGTGCAGCATGAGCCATTCGCTGAATGAAATCGAGGCCATGAGCAAGCGCGCTGCCCGCGGCGCTGGTCTCTCTTGGGGGCTGGCGGAAGAGGCTGCCAAGGGCACCCGATGGCTGTCTTCCTTTGGTTTTCCCGGCACCGAAATGCTGGCGGGTCTTCTGACCATGAATGACCGCATTCCGTCGATTGATGTCTCGCCTGTTTCGCTGCGGGCAGAGATCTGGCACGCGCCCGCCCGCAGGATGAGCCCGCTGATTGCCGGCGCGGCGCTGAGCGACTGCGCTGTGCGCCTGTTGGACCGCGGCCGGATCACGATGGAGAATGTGAATTTTCCCTTGCTGGCTGTCCCATTTATGGGCGGGGCCGCATTACGACTGGGGCGCCCTGTCGCTGCAGAATGGCAGGGCGCGCGGCTTGCCACCGATGGCAAGCGGCTTTGCGTGCAGGGAGAGAGCGACGCCTTTCTTACCCAACTGGCGGATCAGATGGTGTTTTCCGCACCGGCCGATATGACAGGCCAGAAGGAACCCGTCATGCGTGCCAATGTTTCGGAAGAAAGCTGGGACCAGCTAAGCCAATTCGCCCATCGCACCTTTGCGCCTGCCACCGAAGAAAGCCGCCTGCGGGGCGCTGGTGCAGGTCTCAGCGACAACGATTGATCACCCTTTCGGTGTCAGCTTGTCTGGCACCTTATCCTTATATTCAGACGAGAAAGATCGACATGACTGCGACAGAAACCCTGACCCTTGCTGAAATCGAAGATCTGGCCTTCCGCGCTCTGGTCAAGGCGGGCACCTCTGAGGCCAACGCCCGTCCCCTGGCTGTCGCCACAGCCATGACCGAAGCCGATGGCGTTGCATCACACGGGCTGGCCTATATTCCAATCTACGCCCAGCATGTGGAATGCGGCAAGGTTGATGGGCAGGCCACCCCTGTTGTCGAGCAGCCCCGCCCCGCTGTGGTGACCGTGGATGCGGCAACTGGATTTGCCCACAGCGCGATTGATCAGGGGTTCGAAAAACTGATCCCACTGGCTCGTGAAATGGGTGTTGCCGTTCTCGCAGTGAACAATTCCTACAACTGCGGTGTTCTGGGGGTTCACACCCAACGTCTGGCGCAAGCGGGTCTGCTGGGTATCGGTTTCACCAATGCGCCAGCCTCAATCGCGCCCTCGGGCGGGGCCAAACCGGTTGTGGGCACCAACCCGTTCTCCATCGCGGCCCCCGATGCAGATGGCAACGCTGCGTTGCTGATCGACCAATCTGCCAGCACCATCGCCAAGAGCGAAGTGATGAAACACGCCCGCGAAGGCAAACCCGTGCCTGAGGGCTGGGTTCTGGATGCGGACGGCCAGCCGACCACTGATCCCGACGCAGGTCTCAAAGGCTCCATGGTGCCCTCCGGTGGCTACAAAGGGGTCGGCATTGCGCTGACCGTTGAACTGATGGCCGCCGCCATGACCGGTGCGACGCTCGGCTCAGTCGCCAGCCCCTTCTCCGGTACTGCGGGGGGCCCTCCGAAGACAGGTCAGTTCTTCATAGCAGTTGATCCGAAGGCAACGGCGGGCGGTGCGTTTCAGGAACGTTTGGCCGACCTCATCGCCTCTATCCATGATCAGGATGGTGCCCGCCTCCCCGGTGATGGCCGTCGTGCCTGCCGGACCCGTGCCGCATCTGAAGGTGTGGCCGTCAATGCCGCACTCTTGGAGAAGGTCCGCGCGCTCCTCTAACCTATTGTGGCGAAGTCCACTTTCAGACAACAAAGAAGGAGGCCACCACGGCCTCCTTCTTTCATTTCATGGCCTGCTATCCCCGCAGGATTGCCCCAGCCGGATCAAACGGTGGCTGCTCCAGGATGACCGCACGGTGTGGACGGCCCAGCACCATCACCTCCACCACGTCGCCGGGGTTAGCATCCCGCACAAACCCCAGTGCAAGCGACATCCCGACGCTGTAGCCGTAGGCACCGGAAGTGACCCGGCCAATGCCCTTGCCATCCTTGAAGATAGGCTCACCCCCGGTTGCATCAGCATTCGACGCCTCCGTCCCCGCCTCATCCAGATGCAACAGCACCAGCTGTTCGCGCGCCGGATTTTCTAAAACACTTTGTACGCTATCTTTGTTCAGGAAGCCCTTTTGCAGTTTGCAAAGCCGATCCAAGCCAACCTCATGAGGCCAGTATTCCGGGCTGTATTCCCGGCTCCAGGAGCCATACCCTTTTTCAACACGCAGAGACATCAAGGCCCGGCTGCCAACGGGACCTGCGCCGTATTGCTCACCCGCCGCCAAAAGCGCCGCATAAAGCCTCTGCTGATCGTCACTTTTGCAATGTAGCTCCTAGCCAAGATCGCCGGTGAAAGACACCCGCAGGGCAAGCACTTCCACCCCTGCAAGCTCAATCATGGCCGACCGCATGAAAGGGAAATCCTCCGTCGCAAGCGATGTATTGGTCAGCCGTTGCAACATCTCGCGCGACTTCGGGCCAGCCACGTTGAAACCACAGGTATCATCCGTTTTTGATTCAAAGACCGTGTCCCCAGGCAGCGGCACCTCTTTGAAAAACCGTTTGTGATAACGCTCCGCCATGCCGGATCCGATAATCCAGAATTCATCGTCTGCGACACGGGTCACGGTGAAATCTCCGGCGATGCCCCCGCGTTTGGAGATCAGCGGTGTCAGGCAGGAGCGACCGACAGCCTTAGGCATCGTGTTGGCAAACACAGCGTTCAGCCAAGCCTCAGCTCCCGGTCCGGCACAGCGGTATTTGGCGAAGTTAGAAATATCAATAATGCCTGCGCGGCTGCGTAGCATCCGACATTCTTCACCCACTGGCCCCCACCAATTCTGGCGGGTGAACCCGTTGGTGTCCTTGGCACCCGGTGTATCGGCAAACCACAAGGGATGCTCCCACCCGGCATTAAGACCGAAGACTGCACCCATTTCGGCCTGAAGCGCATAGATCGGACGAGTCCGCGCGGGACGACCTGCACTGCGCTCCTCATTGGGGAAGTGGATGGCAAACCGATGCGCATATTGGTCCTTCACCCGTGCCTTGGTGAATTCCTTGGTCGCCCAACTGCCAAATCGCGCGATGTCCCAGGCGAACATGTCATATTGGGTCTCGCCCTCAATGATCCACTGCGCAGCCATCAGCCCCATACCACCGGACTGAGAGAACCCCGGAATAATCCCATTGCAGCAGAAATAGCCTTCCATCTCCGGAACCGGACCCATCAGAACATTGGCATCCGGCGACCAGATCATCGGTCCGTTGATGACACGTTTGATCCCTGCCTCTCCTACTGCCGGCAGCCGCTCAATGGCGTTCATCATATTATCCTCAATCCGTTCCAGATCGTCCGGGAACAGGTCATGGGCGAAATCCAGCGGTGTGCCGTCTTCGGCCCAGAATTTCATATCCTTCTCATAGGCGCCGACCAGCAGGCCCTGCCCTTCTTGGCGCAGATAATATTCGCCATCCCGGTCGCTGACCGATGGCAGCCGACTGCCATGACCTTCGACATCGGCCATGGTTTCAGTCACGAAATACTGGTGCTCCGTTGGTTGCAACGGCAGCTCAATCCCAGCAAGCGCTGCAACCTCTCGGCCCCAAAGCCCGGCAGCATTCACCACCCATGGCGTGCGGATATCCCCTTTCGGGGTTTGGACAAGCCAACTCCCGTCCGCCTGCTGCTCGGTGGCTGTGACGGGAGTGAAGCGATGGATCTCCGCGCCGCGTTGGCGCGCACCCACTGCATAGGCATTGGTCACACCCGATGGGTCCACATTGCCGCCGTCGGGTTCATACATCACACAACGGATGCCGTCATAATTGACCAGCGGGTTCAGGCGCTTGGCTTCCTCAAGGCTGATCTCGTAGAAATTCATGCCATAGAGCTTGGCCTTGGCGGCCTGAAGCTTCAGCTGGTGTTCGCGCTCCTCAGTCTGCGCCAGATACAGAGATCCCGGCTGAAACACCCCACAGCTTTGCCCGGTTTCCGCTTCCAGCTCTTTGTAGAGCGTCATGGTATAGTGCTGGATACGGCTGATATTTGTACTGTCGTGCAACCCATGAATATTGGCCGCTGCATGCCAGGTCGAGCCGGAGGTCAACTCATCCCGCTCCAACAGGACCACATCGGACCATCCCAGTTTCGTCAGGTGATAGAGGATCGAACAGCCGATGACACCTCCGCCGATGACAACTGCCTGTGCTTCACTGCGCATTTCTGCCCCCTTCAAGAGCCTTATGTCGCGGTCATAGTGGCCTGCACCGCCACCGCGACGGGTTGGACCGTTGGGTCCGGTTGAATGGCCTCACACCTTAGGGTGCCAGCCAGGATTGTATGAAAAATGCCCGTTTGCGACATCTCAGAAGACAAGCCGATGCGCCCGCCCCTGTGCGGCCAGGCGGGCGTTCAACGGGTCGGCCTCCGGCGCGCCGCTTTCCAGCGCAAAGACAAAGGCATGAGTGAGATAGAAGCAGGCCCGATCAATCTCGTCTTCGCCCTCCGCCGCGTCCGCAGCCAAAGAGTAGAGCCGTATCAGAGCGGCGCTGTCACCCTCCGCATGGGCCTGTAGCAGGGCCTGTTCAAGATCATCACGCTCCATGCCTCAGCCCTTCAGCGAAATCGCGATATTCTTGGTTCGCACATAATTATACAGCGCTTCCAAGCCTTTCTCGCGACCAAAACCGGATTTGCCGATGCCGCCAAACGGGGTGGAAATTCCACCAGCGAACCATTCATTGACAAACACCTGACCGGCGCGAAGTTTACGCGCAACGCGGTGCGACCGCGCCAGATCACGGGTAAATACCCCGGCGACCAAACCGAACTCCGTGCCATTGGCTATGGTGATTGCCTCCGCCTCAGTCTCAAACGGGGTGATACAGGTGACCGGTCCAAAGATCTCTTGTTGGGCGACGCGGGTATTTGGGTTGACGTTAGACAAAATCGTCGGCGCCATGAAATGACCCTCACGCTCCAGCCGTGCTCCACCGGCGGCAATACGGGCGCCATCCTGCCCTGCGGTTGTGATCATCGCTTCGATCCGTGCTAGCTGCGTTGCGGAAATCACTGGCGTGTGCTCTGGATTGTCGATGCCGTGTCCGACCGTCAGCCCATCAGCCAACGAAACCGCACGGGCCACGACCTCGTCATAGATCGAGCGATGCACCAGAACCCGTGCCATGGCCGAACAGACCTGACCGGCATTGAAGAAAATCCCCGATTGCAGGCTATTCATCAGCCCATCCAGATCCGCATCGTCAAACACCACCGCCGCAGATTTGCCGCCCAGCTCCATTAGGGACGGGGTCACCGTGTCAGCGGCAGCCCGCAGGATCGCCTGCCCGGTAGGCACAGATCCGGTAAAGACGATCTGATCGACTTCACTGCTGGCGACCAGACGCGCGCCAAGATCGCCGCCGATGCCATTCAGGATTGAAACTGCGCCGGCGGGCACCTCGGCGCGTTCCAGTGCCGTACCCAACAGCGCCAGCGCGATTGGATCCAGCTCAGGCGACTTGATAATTGTGGCGTTCCCTGCCGCCATTGACGGCGCCAACGACCGAGCGGCGATAGACACTGGAAAATTCCAGGGCACCACCTGCGCTGATACGCCATGTGGTTCATATATCGTGTAGTCGACGTAGTCCGGCCCTAGGGGGATCGACTTCCCTTCAATTTTGTCGGCAACGCCACCATAATATTCAAAATATAAGGCGGCTTCTTCGAATTCATCCCTTGCGGCATCCAATGTCTTACCGCTTTCACGGCAGAGGATCTCTGCGCCTTCCGCCTTGATGGCACGAATTTCGCGCGCCACGCGCAGCAACAATCGACCGCGGGCTGAGGGCTGCAGGTCCGCCAGATCACCTCGTTCAAAAGAGGCCCGCGCGGCCTCCAGCGCACGGGCTAATGTGGCCTCCCCCGCCATCGCCGCATCGGCAAAATCCTGTGCCTTGCCGGGATCCTCAACCGCTAAACGCGCGCCGCCGTCCCCTTCGTCCCAGGATCCGGCAAGGTAGTTCCGCGCCAGACCATCGCGCAGGAAATCGCTCATACCGCGCGCCCTCTTTGTACTTGCGTTGCGACCCAATGGTGAAAGTTGTGCGTCGGCCCGTCCATCGCCGGAGAGAAACGCCCACCATCGAACAATATCCCGTGGCGACCTTTCTGCATGCCTTCGACAACAAAGACATCTTCCTCAAAAACAGTCTTCCACAGTTGCGCGTTGGAGGCGCGCAGCCCGTCAAGCTCCGGCGTGTCCCGCTCGCTTTGGGCATAGTAGAGCTCAATATGTTCGACCGTATGGCCGCAGTCCTTTGGCTCCAGAACAATCGCAAAACTATGATCACGCTGCACACCCAGCAGGACATTGGGATAAACTGCGATATATTCAGCACCTTCATCCCATTGGTCACTCAATCCTGCAAAATCGGGCAGTTTGGCGCCCCCCTCATCGGTCAGCTGGCGATAGACCAAGGTGCCCTGACCCGAATATTGCCCGCGCTCCTCAATATTGTAGTGATCCTCCAGTCGGGAGTAGCTGTTGAGACCGGGGTGCACCCAAGGCAGGTGATAACTCTCGCAGTAGTTTTCGACCGCCAGCTTCCAGTTGGTCGCGACCTCCAGTTTCAGCGAGGACCCTTCGCCGCCGTGATGGATCGGCGTCTCAAATTCCTGCCAGCGTTCCAGCAATCCGGCATGAACCTCAGTGAAGTCAGGCGCCTGCCCATCGACGTTTACAAAAATCACATCCCGCCAGATATGTGAGCGGATACGGATCAGACCCAGTTTATCCATATCGACGTCTTCATGGGTGTTTTGCCCCGGTCCGCCAACATGTGGTGTTGTCCGCAAGGCGCCGTTCAGCCCGTAGCACCAGCTGTGATAAGGGCAGCGGATGGCACCACGGATCTTTTGCGGTTTGTCGACAAGGATCATGCCCCGGTGACGGCAGGTGTTCTGAAACACGCCAATTTCACCAGTACGGTCCCGCACCAGCAACAGTGGCATGCCAAGGAAATCAATCGGCTTGGCGTCCCCTGCCTCCGGTATGTCCTTGGCAAAGCCGATACCCGACCAATTCGCGAACAGAACCGATTTCTTTTCTTCGTCAAAAACGCGTGGATCGACGTAATGTTCATTTGGCAGACCATTGGCGGTGTTAACCGAGGTCAGCACAGACGACAGGGGGCTATGTGTGTTCATCGAACTCTCCATGGCGAAGGTGGCTGCCCTATTGGAGGCGCAGACCGGCTGCGCTCAATAGGAGAAAACTTCATTCATGGATGAACGAGACTAAACTGATGTATCGCGCGCTTGCGACAGGATCCATTGTTTCAGCTTGAGCGCATTGGGTGACAGTTCATCCTCCGGCAACCCGACCAGATAGAATTCCCGTGGTGCCGGAACACTATGATGGCCAACAATCGCCAGCTTGCCGCTGTCCAGCATCGGCTGGATCAGTCGCCGCCACCCAAGCGCAACGCCTGCCCCCTTTCGTGCGATTTGCAGCGCAACCGAATAGCTGGTCACCCGGGTGCCAGCAGCGATGTCGCCCTTGTGGCCCAATTCGTGGAACCAGTCGGCCCAAGTTGTCCAACTCTGGCTCGCGCTTTGCAGGTGGATCAGCCGTTGCTCTGCGAGTTCCTGCAGGGAAGCACCGTTAAGCCCCGCCGCGAGATCGGGCCGCGCAACGGGCACCAGTTGATCACGGTAGATTGCGGTATGCGCCAGTGTGGCATCACTGTCTCGTCCATAGCGGATAAAAAAATCAAACTCCCGCGTGTCATGAAACGGGCGGTCCTGCGTGATCTGATGAATGTTCAGATCCGGGTATTCCCGCCAAAACTGGATAATCACTGGAGACAGCCAAAGCGCTGCCACTGCCGTGGTCGATCCGACTGTTACCGCGTCCTCCTCGCCCATTTGTCGGGTTTTTGACAGCTGGCGCGAGATTTGCCGGAACGATGTGGCCAAGCTCTCATACAGCCCCTGCCCCTCACGGGTGAGTTCAACGCCACGGTGTTTTCGCTGAAACAGAGCAACACCAAGCTCTCCCTCCAGCGCCTTGATCTGATGGCTGACTGCGCCCGGTGTAACAGATAATTCCTGCGCAGCATTTTTGAAACTTAGGTGGCGCGCGGCGGTTTCGAAGGCCGCCAGTGTGGTGAGGGGTGGTAGGTCATAGTGGCGTCTGGACATGGTGGCTCTGCTATTAGGCGTGGCTAGGCATTATATCAGTTCACCTGAGTATGAGTATTTTTCGAATTGAATGGCAAACTCAAATGCGGTTCTGAGAGACATCAATTCACCCCTTGGAGGACAGACAGCAGATGGACACCCGGATCGCCCGTCTTGTTGGCAAAACTGCACTAAGCCCTGATACCGCCGATTTTTCCTTTGAACTCATTGAGGGGCGGTTTTCCGGTCTGGAATCCGGTGCGCATGTTGATGTGCACCTAGGTTCGGACCTTGTGCGGCAGTATTCGATCTGGAACTGGAGCCAGGATGGCCGTCAGCTGAATATTGCCGTCAAACAGGAAGCCAACGGCCGTGGCGGATCGCGTGCCATGCACGCATTGCAATGTGGGGATGAAATTGCGCTCGGCACTCCCCGTAACAATTTCAGATTACAGCCCAACACGCATGCCAATACGGATTATGTCACTTTGATCGCGGGTGGAATCGGTGCCACACCTCTAGTGGCCATGGCACGTGAGTTGGCGAATGCGCGGCGGGATTTTCAGGTTTACTATCTGGTCCGCTCACAGGATCTGGCCGCGATGGATCAGCAGTTTCGCGCGCTGGATCTGGGGGACCGTTATCATCTGCATTGTGACGATACCGACGGCCAGCTGGATCTGGCCGAGGTTCTGCGATCAATGCCGATGGGGAGTGATGTCTACACCTGTGGGCCGGAGCCGATGCTGAACGCGGTGCTGGAGGCAGGCAGTGTCATGCGCGGTGGCACCATCCATTTCGAACGTTTTGCTGTCCTTGCCGATACGGATACGGGTAACAATGAAAGCTTTGACATCGAAATCCAGTCAACCGGCGCAATGCTGCGGGTGTCCGCTGAAGAGAGCATTCTGGACGTCCTAAAGGCCAACGGCATCGCGGTGGATTTCGGCTGTTCTGAGGGTCTGTGCGGGGCCTGTCTCGTTGATGTGCTCGACGGGGAAGTGGATCATCGCGATGGCATCCTGACACCAGAGGAACAGGCGACAAACAGCTATCTCTGCACCTGTGTCTCCCGGGCCAAGGGAGATAAACTGGTGCTAAATCTCTGATACCTATAGCGGTCACCGCTGCGGAGCAGCGCGGCACCCCTGCCGCGCCACCGATCCGCTATTCGATCTTTGCCGGTAGGCTCAGGTCACCGGATGCAACGTCAAAAACGTCCACAACACAAAGCAATGGTGCATGCACGTTGGCATTGACCCGTAGGGCGGATGTTACGCCATCATAGGCCACGCCACTTAGGTCCACATCGCTGCGAAAGCCAACCGTTACGGCAATTTCCGGCCCGTCGAACAGTGGCGTGAAGCCTGGGCTGTCCAGGTAAATAGGCAGGCCCGGCCATGTTGCTGGCAGCTGCGGCGTGGCATCTGCGGGGATGTCACGCACCGCCAATGCGCCGGGGCCGCAGGCCTCGGTCGGGGTCAGGACCACCCAATGGCTATGCCACAGCAGGCCATCATTGCCTGTATCCCCATCATTGTTCTCATCCACCAGGGGCGTGTCATCAAAATCAGGATGGCTGGTGGCTGCCAGTGCAAGGATTCCGGTGCCCGGTTCAAACCCGACCGCCTCAGGGTCCAGTGAAGTAGGCCAGACGTATGAGAACACTCCTGCTCCGCCAACCGTACCTACGGGCTCCGGCGTGTCGGCCCCGGCATCACCATTTGTCGTCATGTGAAAGGTGACGGTGTTACCGGCCCGGTGCGCATGAGCCGCCAGAATGTCAAAGGACGCCACTTTCTGGGTGTCTGTTTCAGACAGTATAGCCCCCTTTTGGTGCACGGCATGATTGCCATCGGCAAGAGCGCTGCCCGCTCCAAGTACGAGGATGGCCGCAGGTGTAAATAATCGTGTCATAGTCGTCTCCAGTATAGTGGTAGCGAGTCGCTATAATAAACCATATTGCGCTATTGATTTCGAGTCGATACCAATAGTCCATGACATCACAATCCCGTATTCGTTCGCTGATCAATCGTCTGGCCCGCATCGACGCCGCTGGCGGATGGTCGGGCAGCCTCAACCCCGCCCAATACGCTGCATTGGATTACCTCGGACGCGCCAACCGATACTCAAGAGCGCCCTCTCACGTGGCTGAGTTCCTTGGGACAACACGCGGCACCATGTCCCAGACGTTAAAGGCGCTCGCACGCAAAGGATTTGTTCAGGAGCAACCCAAAACCGGTGATCAGCGCTCGATTTCCTATGGATTGACCGCAGAAGGGCTGGCACTTGCAGAAGCGCCTTCTGTCATCGGCGCGGCTTTGTCAGAGCTGGAGGATCAGGTGGCAGAGGCGTTGGAAAGCGCATTGGCGGCAACCTTGCGGACCGCATTAGACGCCCGTGGCGGGCGGGCTTTTGGCTTATGCAAAACCTGCCAGTTTCACGATACCGGCCCTGCCCATGGCTACTGTACCCTGCTGAATCTACCACTTCAGCCCGGTGACAGAGATCTAATTTGTGTGGAACATAAGGCGCTTTCAGATGATGCAACCTGACCTTTCAACCCGGATAGCGGGGATTTTTCACGGTCCTATTGCCACCCCTTGGGCAGACAAGGCCCCGACGGCCATCCACAAATCTCCCGTTCATGGGCTGCAGCAGATAGACTTCGACGGCTTCACCGGGGATGCCCAGGCAGATCTAACTGTCCATGGCGGCGCGGATAAGGCGATCCATCACTACGCAAGCGATCATTATCGCCTATGGCAGGACGAAGCAGAGATGCCGTTCACCTCGGTGCCTGCCGCTTTTGGTGAGAATATCGCCAGCCTGGGGATGACCGAGGACACCCTCTGTATTGGTGATATCCTGCGATTGGGCACCGCCGTCGTTCAGATCAGCCAAGGGCGGCAACCCTGCTGGAAACTGGGACACTATACCGGCAACACACGGATGCCCTACCTGTTTCAAAAAACAGGACGCACCGGATGGTACTACCGGGTGCTTGAGCCCGGAACCGCGCAGACAGGGGATACCATCACGCTGATGGAACGGCGACAGTCAGGCTGGACGGTACAGCGTGTCACGCGCGCACGGCTCACCCGTAAGGTTTCACCGGAAGATGCCGCAGTGCTGGCACGTATGGAGGATCTCGCCGCAGGTTGGCGCGCCGCCTTCACCCGCATGGCAGAGGGAGACACTGGCGAAGATACCCGCGCGCGGTTGACTGGCGCGCAGGAGTAGGACTCAGGTTGGTCCCTATTTCTAACCGCGTCACGACCGCAGTGATCAGCCGACCCGGTATTGCGGAGTCGTGGCGAGAAACTGTCCGTAGGCTGTCGCGTCTGGCGGTGAAAATTGCTCCACCAGCGGGTTTTTGCGCTTGTGCACCCGCGCGCCCATATCCGACAGCAGTTCGTCGAAGTGTTTGAAATGAAAGGGCGCTGAACACAGCCCGCCGTAAACTCGTGCCGCTGGCCGCTCGCGGCGGCGCCAGTTCAACATCATCTCAATACTGTCATCCATCTCAGCGCGACTCGGCTGATGGGCCAATTGCCCGTCGGCATAGCGCACCAGCCAGTTGGCGATCATCTCGGCCGACAGAACTGTGCAGAAGCTGGAATTGAACCCGACAAACCCCATTTCCGGCAGATCCGGGTTCACCGACAGTCGGTAGACGCGATACTGCCCGTCGTCCTCTATCAGCTTGTCTCGGTACTCTTGCGCCAGATAGGGTACGCCAAGCTTCCAGCCAACCGCCAGAATGGCGATATCGCAGGGAACCACTTCGCCAGTGCTCAGCCGCAGACCGTCCTCCTGATAGCTCTCAAAGGTGCCGATGACGGATGTGATACTGCCGTCATTCAGCCCCTCAAAGAGACCCGGCGTCACAATCGGCACGGAGCAGGACACTTCTTTCTCAATGGGAGTGGTGGGCACCATATTGTGCTTCTTAAGTCCCAGTTGCAGTTTCAGCAGGGTTTCCAACCCGCGAAAATTGGCCCAGACAAGAGGCTTCAGCGCTGCCGCGATGACACGCTGCAAGGGATTTTTGCCCCATTGATTGAACTGCTGTTCCTGCGCCCGCATATAGAGCAGCTTCTTGAAGTTGATGCCGCCGACGAAATAGGGCACGCGCCAGACGTTCTCCCGGTAGACCAGCCGTACAGATTTTGCGCCGTTCTTGGCTGCATTGACAGCAATATCGGTGGCAGACTTGGACCCGCCGAGGACCACCACGTCCTTCCCCGCCATCAGGCTGGGATCTGTGTAATCCGACGAGTGCATCACCTGCCCACCCCGCGCGACAAACTCCTCCTGACCTGGATGGCGGATGATGTTCTTTTCCGAAAACTGACCGGTGCAGATCGCCACAAAATCGAAATCCTGCTGCCAGATCTGGCCAGCGGCCTCAAGTGTGAGGGTCCATCCCGGTTGGCCATCCTGCCGCCGGTCCATCGCTGTGATCGAAGTGTTGAGCCGGAACAGCCGCGCCAGCCGGTGTTTCTCTGCATAGGAGTGCAGATAGGCATGGACCTGCGGTCCCTTGGGCCATTCCGGATACTCCGCGGGCATCGGATGGTCGGTGTAGCAATAGAGATCTTTTGGCGATTGTGTCTGCACGTCCGGGTAGGAGCGTGACAATTCCCAGACCCCCCCAAAGTCATGGCTGCGTTCGAACCCGATCACTCGATGCCCGCGCTCATCAAAAGCTTTGGCTGCGGCCAAACCGCTGACACCCCCACCGATTACGGCAACCGTTTTTCGTTTTATCATATTACGTTCTCCCCTCCCGGCCACTCTCCCGGCGGCCGTCTTTATCGGTCGGTCCGCCTCCCCGGCGGACCGGTCGCTGGCATGGATCCGACGGGTCAGATGGCGATCCGGCCCGTTTCAATCTCAGGCATCAGCTGGGGGTGGCAGGAAATCGACCTCATGCAGGGCAGACAGGCGCACCAGTTCCGCCGGATCAGTCACGCCGTCCAATTCAATGAACAGATCAAACAGCTTGCGCGCGGGCGCCACGCCGAAAATGCAGTGCGCTTCTGCGCCGGACCGATTAAAAATCGCGTGGGCTTTGCCCTTTGGCATACGCACCATATCGCCGGGTCCGGCTTTGTGGATATCGCCTAGAAATTCCACCTCCAGCTCCCCTGCCAAGACGCTGATCCATTCATCCTGCGTGGGGTGGATATGCGGCGGCACAAACGTATCGGCAGGCAAAACCGCATCCCAAATAAACGCATCATTGCTGAGCAATTTGGGGACGTAGGTCTGTCCCACCACCGTCCAAGACATCCCCTGGATGCCCTCGCTTGCCTTGGTGATCCCTTTTTCCATCGCGGTTTCCTCCCTGAAACTGTGTTGCGATGACCAGCCTGCACCGGGAGCGAAAATTCGATTATCCAGAAAACGAACCCATCTGATCCCTAGATGGTTGAGGCTTGAAATATCGTTGCAGCGATCTAAGCTGGAGCCACCAGACGTGGAGGCGAGATGGCCATCGCTGCCCAGACAGAGGCTGTTGAATATCTGAAAAATCATCCGTTGCTGCGCACCGGGGATCTTGATGAGGCGCGCCATCGGGTCGGGCAGAAATTTTGTGATCACCGATTGGATATTGCGCAGCGGCATCAAGACCTTGCAGTCCGCCACAACCACGTGGCCGGGCGTCACAGCTCGATCAACTACCTGCACTATGGTGCTGATGTGACCATTGATCCGGGCATGTTGGATTCCTTCTATTTGCTGCAGATCCCACTGTCCGGTCAGGCCAGTGTCCGGCATCGCGGCTCAGATATTGTTGCAAATGCAGGCACTGCGACGCTGCTCAATCCGGACCGGGACACGACAATGCAGTGGGGCGCTGATTGCCGCAAACTGCTGCTACAGATTGATCGCGGGCATTTGGAAACCGTGGCGCGCGAGATCATTCGGGCAGAACTGCCAGGACCAATCCGCTTTGCCACCCGCGTCGATCTCCATTCCGAGGGTGGGCAGCGCCTGAGGCAGATGGTCTGTGCCTGTGTTCAGGCGGCCGAGGCTGGGGTTCTGTTCCAAGGTGCGCTAAGTGGCTCCGATCTCCGGGTGGAAGAGGATCTTGCACGCGCGCTGCTGACACGGCTTCCCAGCAATATTTCTCATATTATTGAACGCGCTGACCACGGTGCGTTGCCGCCGGGTATCCGAGCGGCAGTGGAGTACATTCACGCCAACCTGAGCAATCCGATCCAGCTGAGCGATATCGCAGCCCATGTGGACCTGAACATTCGCACTCTGCAAAACGGGTTTCGTCGCGCCTTTGGGGAGAGCCCGATGCGGGTGCTTCGCAACGCTCGTTTGGATGCGGCGCATTATCACCTGATGGCACAGACCGACACGCCGGATGTGACCACCGCTGCCTTTTCCAACGGGTTTTCACACCTTGGCCGCTTCGCCCGCGATTACAAGGCCCGCTTTGGCCACTCGCCCAGTCACACCGCCCGCCGACAAGACTGCAGCTAACGTCCCGCCTTGCTTGCCCTTGACGGTGGAGCTACATCTTGCTGCAAACCGCATGGGTAAGCGCCGATGCGATGGAGACACCAGCCAAGGACACAGATGTCAGACGGCCAGCGCAAACCCACCCGGATCGAGACGACCGCCAAACGACGGCAACAGATCCTCGAAGCGGCCATCATGTGTTTCCTCGAAACCGGCTACCACCAGACCGGTGTGCGCGATATCGCAAATCGCGCAGGCGTCAGCCTCGGCAACCTTTATAATCATTTCCCGGGCAAACATGATGTGCTGGTGGAGATTGCCTCTCTGGAACGTGCGGAACTTGTCCCCTTTATCGACGGGCTTGCACAACCACGCGCCCCGATGAAGCTGCTCGAGAACTTCGTGAGAGCTTATGCGAAATACCTCGCGGTGCCGGAGAATGTCATTCTAGGGCTGGAAATCACCAGCGAAGCCATCCGCAAACCGGATATCGCCCGTCTCTTTCTTGACAATCGCAGGGAATTGGTAGTCGCACTCGCCAAAATTCTGGAACGCGGCAGAAATGCGGGTGACATGAGGAGCCAGCTGGCCCCCAATGAAACGGCACAGATGATTGTCGAACTTATTGAAGGCAGCGCCTACCGCAGCGTGCTGGAAAACGTGCCAATGCGACAGCTGCGGGGCAGTCTTCTGGATTTCATCCTCGCGGCGGTGCGCTCGGACTGAGGCTAAAGCGGAGTATCCCGGACCAGCCTCAGGCCCAGATGTGCTGGCGGCGATCCTACGGCACATCCACCCCGCGCCGGGTCGCGGACAAGGAATGGAACGGCTGCCAGATGTTCGCCTGCCACAAAATACGCCGGACAACGGCTGGAACTGGCGCCGGAGGCACCGGCGTAGCAATCCTGCGTCCACTCCCAGACGTTGCCGTCGAGATCAACAATTCCATCCGGTGATGTCGTATAGCTGCCTTGCGGACGCAGCGCCCGGCTCTTTTGTTCGCCCAGAAGATAGGTTGACGCCCAGGTGAGATCTGGATCTGTGAAGATCGGATCAGGCTCTTCAGGGAGGACGGATGCTGCGAGATGCTCCCATTCCGCAACACGCGGCAGGCGATATCCGCCATCGCTGCGGGCATTGATCCAGGCCAGATATTCGCCCACATCAAGATAGCTCAGCCCGGTTGCAGGCGTGATCGCGGCATCCTGATTGGGGCGTGTCCGCAGGTTCAATGCGCAAACCCCGTCGGCATGGCAGCGGTTCCACTCCGCTACCGTGACCTCATGTTTCATGACGTAAATGACATGCTGCCGGCCATGCTCGGCGACCGCAGGCACCAGCTCTGGCTGAAGGATGTCCTCCCCCGCAGGGCCGACAGACACGCGGGGAAGGAACATGGCGACCAACAGGACCAACGTCGCCACAAGGGCGCCCAGACCCAACAGGACAATCCGGTCAGCGGGGCGGTGCAATGTGGCAGCGGTCATTGTGCTCTCCTAGGTCTTGATGCGCGGTGCGCTGGTTCAGGTTTCAAAGCTGCGCGGCGCAACAACCTGTTCCATCAGCGCATTATCCCAGGCGCCACCGACGACGAAGTGGGCAGTGGCCCCCAGCAGAACCGCCTCAATCAGATTGTGGTTCACATAGGCATAAACGCCGGGCTGCTCGAAGGTGTACATCGCTGCCATGGCGCTGCCGCCACGCACGAACCAGCTTTCGATACCGGTGAGTGGCGCGTCGGTGAATGACCCGGTCTCCCAGACATAATTGCCGTGGCCGCCGATCAGGTGCGGACGGGAGTCGCGGTTGGCCTGGTTATGGATTATCAGAACCGTCTCGCCGACCTTTGCGCGCAGTGCGTTGTCGCCGGTCAGAGCACCAACAGCGCCGTTGAAGACCGAATGGGTCGGCACCAGTGTCCGCATCGCGTCCATACTGTCAGCGTAATCGTCGCCTGCCAGTTCATAGGTGCGATAGTCGCCGTTTTCGTCCATCGGCAGATAGTAATCCTGCTCACCGATATAGGCGATGCTGTCATAGCGCAGCGGATTGCCCTCCCCGTCTTTGAGGCCATCGCGCGGCAGCACCATGATGGCACCATTCATCCCATGGGTAACGTGGTAGGGGATCATCGCGCCGCCAGGTGCGCAGTGATAGGTGAAGCAGCCGGGTTTGGTTGCTTTCCAACGCAGAACAGTTTCTTCGCCTGGAAAAACATGGGTGAGACCGCCGCCCCCCAGTGCCCCGGTCGAGGCGTGAAAGTCGATGTTGTGTTCCATCTGACTGTCTGTCGGATTGCGCAGGGTGAGTTCGACATAGTCGCCCTCATGCACGATGATCAGCGGGCCGGGAACAGACCCGTTGTAGGTCAGCGCCCAGATCTCGGCACCGGTGTCCTCATCCACCACCATCAGCCGCTCTTCGGTGATCAGTTCAATCTCTACGATTTTCGGCCCGCCGGATGCTACCTGTTCATGTTTGGGAGCGAACGGCGGCGCGACCAATTCCTGTTTGACGCGGGTGTATCCCGACAGATCCACCGGGGCGGCCTCGGCCTGCGCCTGCGCTTCGGCTTGAATGAACTGGGGCGCCGCGCCGCGCAGTGGCGGCACCGCTGCACGACGACCGGCCCCGTTTGCAGAGGAAGCCAGCCCACCGGTCATCGCAGCAGCACCGGCCAGAACGGTTCCGCGCAGCACATTGCGACGGCTTGTTCGCGCAAGCCCGGGGTTGAAACGTTTGGTCATTGTCGCTCTCCTTGTCTTTGGCGTGCTCCGCCTTGGGCGAGCCGCATTTGCTGATGTCGCGATAAATTTAGGTGATCGTTGAATTCGGGACGTTGCGGCAGCGCAAAGACAGCGGAGGTTTTTTGGCTGACCAACCGGCGGTCAAAGCTTCACGCGGGTGACGACCCCTCAGTTTTGTTTTAGGATTACGACAACGCTTGTTCGGAGATGCCGTGCGCCACCTACATGAAAGCCTGCTTCGCCCGCTGCCACCATTCTCGCAGCTGGCCGACGCGCAGATCCGCACGATCCTTGATCACGCCAGCAGTCGTGGAGTTGGACCTGGTCAAACGGTTTTTGCTGAAGGTGATCCTGCGGAGACATTTTACCTGCTGCTGGATGGCACCATTCGGGTCGTACGGATCTCCAGCGACGGTGAACAGGTGACCTCCCTGCATATTCCGCCTGGACAGCTATTCGGAATTGCACGGGCACTCGGGCGCGACAGCTATCCAGCCACCGCCGTTGCCGCGAGCGAGGCGTTGATGCTATCCTGGCCAACCTCTCTGTGGGACAGTTTCATCGCCGACTATCCAGGCTTTGCCACAGAGACCTATAAAACGGTCGGTGCCCGTATTGGCGAGATGAACACCCGTATCATGGAGATGTCGACACAACATGTCGAACAGCGGGTTGCCCGGGCGTTGCTGCGATTGATCAATCAATCCGGCATCAAGGTCGCGCAAGGAATCGAGATCGGGTTTCCGATCACCCGTCAGGATGTTTCAGAACTCACCGGCACCACGTTGCACACGGTCAGCCGCCTGCTCAGCGCTTGGGAGAAGGACGGAATGGTTAGCAGTAAGCGCAAGAAAATCACTATCTGTGACCCCCATCGGCTGATGCTCCTCAGCGATCCGTAAGAGTGACATTGACGCAGTGCTGGCGTGTTGCACCCCCGCTGCACTGGCATTTTCTGATCTGATGGGAAACCGGAATCAGCCCCGGTTCTCGCGCGCGACTTCAACTGCGTCTGCCAGCGCAGCGCGAAACACCTCTTCATCCAGATGGTATTCTGTGCAGGCTTCGCTGACGGAGTGAAACGGGCTGACCATACACCCAACGCAGAGCATATCGTGGTCCATGAAGACCCGGACCGTCTCCGGCCAGGTTGTCATAAGGACATCCAGCGGCAGGTCGGGGTCGTCCAGTTTAAGCGGCGGCATGACAGATCAATCCTCTCTCTAAGGTGAGGTTAGCAGCGGCAATCGCGTCAAACCTTGCGCTTGCACAACCTTTGCCCCTGCTGCCCGGGCTATCACCAAGCGATCAGCAACTGCCGGAAAGGGCCACGCCATGGCTGAATTTCTGACCAAGTCGCGGGCGCGCAATGTGTTCTACGGAGGATCGATTTTCTTCGTCGTGGTGTTCATTGGCATGACCGTGCACAGCCACCGCTATGTAGTGACAACCTCCACCGCAGAAATGCCCCTGACCGAAGCCGTCACACTGGGCAAGCGGGTCTGGGAGCGACACTCCTGCATCAACTGCCACACGCTACACGGCGAGGGAGCATATTTCGCGCCGGAAGTCGGCAATGTGATGACCAGATGGGGTGTTCAGGATGACCCTGAAGAGGCCTTCGAAATCTTGAACAGCTGGATGGAGAGCCAGCCCAGTGGTGTCGAGGGGCGCCGTCAGATGCCCTATTTCGAGTTGACCGAAGAGGAAACCCGCGGCCTGGCCGAATTCCTGCGATGGGCCGATCAGACCGATACTCAGGGCTGGCCGCCGAATGACGCGGGTTAAGGGAGTGACATCATGAAATATCAATCTCAAAAGGTCGCTCAGGCCTATTTCATCTGCGCTATGGCGCTCTTCGCAATCCAGGTCCTCGGCGGGTTACTGGCAGGTTGGGTTTATGTCTCTCCCAATTTCCTGTCCGAACTGCTACCCTTCAATATCATTCGCATGTTGCATACCAACGCGCTGATTGTTTGGTTGCTGCTTGGCTTCTTCGGTGCGGCCTATTTCCTGATCCCGGAGGAATCTGAGCGCGAGATTTACTCGGTCAAGCTGGCCTACCTGCAGCTTGCGATCCTGATGGTCGGCACACTTGGGGCGGTTGGCTCCTATCTGGTCGGCATCCACGGTGGGCGCGAATTTTTGGAGCAACCGCTCTGGGTGAAATTCGGCATTCTCGTCGCCGCGCTGATCTTCTTGTTTAATGTGTCGATGACAGTGTTGGCGGGGAAGAAAACCGCGATTACCAATGTGTTGCTGATGGGGCTATGGTTGCTGTCGCTGCTGTGGATCTTCGCCTTCATCAACCCGGAAAACCTCTCTCTGGACAAGATGTACTGGTGGTTTGTTGTCCACCTCTGGGTGGAAGCAACCTGGGAGCTTGTAATGGCAGCGATCCTTGCGTTCCTCCTGCTGAAGCTGACAGGGGTAGACCGTGAAGTGGTAGAAAAATGGCTTTATGTTATTGTTGCCACCGCTCTTTTCTCGGGCATTTTGGGCACCGGTCACCATTTCTACTGGATTGGTTTGCCCGGCTATTGGCAGTGGGTTGGCTCGATCTTCTCAACGTTTGAGGTGATCCCCTTCTTCCTGATGATGTCCTTTGCCTTTGTGATGGTCTGGAAGGGACGCAAGAACCACCCCAACAAGGCCGCTCTTTTGTGGTCGCTCGGTTCCAGTACTGTCGCCTTCTTCGGTGCGGGTGTCTGGGGGTTCCTGCACACGCTGCATGGGGTCAATTTCTACAGCCACGGCACCCAGATCACCGCAGCACATGGGCACCTATCCTTCTACGGGGCTTATGTGGCGCTGAACCTCGCGATCTTTACCTATGCGATGCCAATGCTGCGTGGACGGGCGCCTTATAATCAGGTTCTGAATATGGCGAGCTTCTGGCTGATGACCGGCGGCATGGCGTTCATGACCTTCGTGCTGACCTTTGCCGGCACCATCCAGACCCATATGCAGCGCGTCATCGGTGACTACTACATGGATGTGCAGGACAGCCTGTCGATTTTCTATCTGATGCGGTTCGGGGCCGGCGCTGCGGTTGTGATCGGGGCCTTGCTGTTCATCTACGCGCTTTTGGTGGTGCGCCGGGATGAGGTGATTGCACCCGGACCGTCGCAGAATGCCAGCACTGTTGCGGGGGAGTAAGTCATGAACATGCATGCTCCCCGCCCGATCCCGCATTACCGTGAAATTGCTCAGGAATGCTCGTTGTTCGAAACCGCCCATGCCCAAGGCCTGCCCCTTCTGTTGAAGGGGCCGACCGGCTGCGGCAAGACACGGTTTGTCGAACATATGGCAGCCAGGCTGGATCGGCCGCTTTATACCGTGGCCTGCCATGATGATCTCTCCGCCGCTGACCTGATTGGCCGGTATTTGTTGAAAGGAGGCGATACCCACTGGGTCGATGGCCCACTGACCCGCGCTGTACGCGAGGGGGGGATCTGCTATCTGGATGAGGTTGTTGAGGCTCGCAAGGACGTCACCGTGGTGCTTCATCCTCTGACCGACAATCGACGCACGCTGATGATTGACCGTACCGGCGAGGAACTGATGGCGCCGCCCGGCTTCATGTTGGTTGCCTCTTACAATCCTGGCTATCAGAACGTGCTGAAGCGGCTCAAACCTTCGACACGGCAACGGTTTCTATCAGCCAGTTTCGATTTTCCCGATCCGCAGTCGGAATGCGCCATCGTCGCTCAGGAAAGCGGGCTGGATGTGTCGAAGGTGCAACCGCTGGTGCGGTTGGCCGGTCATATCCGCGCCCTGTCGGGCATGGATCTGGAAGAGGGCGTGTCGACCCGGCTGCTGATCTATACCGCTAGTCTGATCCACCGCGGCATGCCAATTGAGCCAGCGCTGGAGGCCGGGATCATCGAACCTCTCACCGATGAAGAGGACATCAAACAAGCGCTGCGCGATCTGATCGCGACGATCTACGGGTAGCGTTATGAAATTGCTCGACCTGATGGAGCCGGAGGAAACTGTTGGCAACCTCTGGCACGATATGGCCAGCAATCTCGCCGGTGAGGTCGCAGAGGATGGCGCGACGCTATCTGCTGCGGCCTGCCGGTTGCAGGATCTGAGGCCCAGCCTTGCAGTGCTGTTTCGCGCCTTGGGCGGGGCCGCGTCGGTCGATCTGGTGGAGGCACCTGCAACGGTGGCACAGCACCGGCGATCCCTGACGCACCGGGTTGCGGCTGATCGGATGCGCGAGTTCATTCCGCGTTACGACAGTAGGCGATTGGCCCTGCCCCCGGTGATGGCCTGCTTTCCCCGCTATGAGCTGAACCGGGCCGCCTATTTCTGGCTGGTCGCGCAAGCTGCGGTCGCCGATCCTGAAGAGTTGCAACTGCAGCCGACCAAATCAGCTCGCGCTGCCGATCTGGCCCGGATCCGGGCCACCCTCGCCGCCAGCCACCGTGCCGCCCGGCATTGCCCCGGCTTGCGGCAAAACTACCGCCAAATGGCAAGCCTGTGCCTGGAACAGCGCAAGGCGCAGCCAGCCCACGCCGCTGATCGTATGGTCGCAGAACAGGTTCTCGCGGCTTTGTCTCAGGATCCTTGGGAAGTCACGACCGACCAACCGCCGAGCACAGATTTGCCAACAGAGGCGGGGCGCTATCTGCCGTTTGCACCGGTACCATTCTGGCTCCGTTTTGAGGCCCCTGGCCACGCCGCCATGGCCGCAGAAGAACCCGCCGAGCAGGCGACCGCGCTGCCTACGGCGGCAAGCAGCAGTCGTAAGCTGGGCGCGCGCATCGATCAGGATCAGGCGCGCCGCAAGGACAGTTTTATCCTGCATCGGTTTGAATCCATCCTGTCTTGGGTGGAGTCGATGAATATCAACCGCAGTGTTGATGATGATGACACTGACAATGCTCAAAAAGCCGCAGAGGATCAGGATCTTATCCCGCTGACCAAACATGATCGTCGGTTGGCGTCCCGGTTGCGGCTGCATCTGGATCTATCGCCCGCAGATGCCGAACACGAACGGCTGAGCGCGGAATACACCTACCCCGAGTGGAACCACCTCAGCCAAAGTGAGATGACGGATCACTGCCGCGTGCTTGAGGCGGATGCACAACCTGATACGCAGCATCCTTTTCGACCCGATCCCCGCCAGATCCGGATGGTGCGTCGCCAGTTCGAAGCGTTACGTCCGCGTCGTGTCCTGTTGCCACGCCAAGTCGACGGCGCCGAGCTGGATCTGGATGCGGTTATCTCCAACCAAGCCGATCTGGCGGCGACTGGGCGTGGTAGTGATCGCCTTTGGCAGAGCGCACGGCAACAGCAACGCGACCTCTCGGTTGCCTTTCTGATCGACACCTCACGGTCCACTGAGGCCGCGATTGCTGACAGCAGCGTGATCGACATTGCCCGCAACGCTATGGCGGCGCTGGCTCTCGGGATTGACGTTGCAGGCGACAGATTGGCGATCTGGGGGTTCTCATCCCTGCGCCGCGACCGGGTGTTCCTAACCCGCTGCAAGGGGTTTGACATGCCGATGTCCGATGCTGTCACCGCCAATATCGGCGCGCTGCAACCGGGCCACTACACCCGTCTCGGGGCTGCGATCCGCCACGTCAGCGCCCAGCTGGCGGCAGAGCCATCCAGCCGTAAGCTGCTGATTGTCCTAACAGATGGCAAGCCCAATGATCTCGACCACTACGAAGGCCAGCACGGTATTGAGGACAGCCGCATGGCCGTGCGTAGCGCCCGCCGCGCGGGCCAAAGCCTGCATGGCATCATCATCGACGAAGACGGTCAGGACTGGTTCGCCCGGATTTTCGGCCGCGGCGGGTTTTCGCTCCTGCCGAACCCTGCCCGACTGTCACGGGCCCTGCCCGACATCTACCGTAGTCTGACACAGGAGAGCTGACATGCGTTACATCTTATCAGGAATAGTCTGCGCCGCGATCACCGCCCTGCCCGCGCTGGCTACGGGTTTTGACCGCCCCGCCCCGCAGTCACAGTCCGCGACCGCTGAGTTCTGGTTTGCGCTGGCCTGTATTGCATTGGTATTGGCCCTTGCGGCGGTCCATGCTTTGGTGGGGCGTCGATGACATCGCAGTCGGGCTGGTCACGCAGGCGTATCGCAATCGCACTTTTTCCTCTTGGTGCAGGCGCGATGGCCGTCAACGTCTTCTTTGCCTCCCTGATCACCAGCTGGCTTGGGCTGCCGGTGTTGGGAACTGCTGCATCCATCGCGATCGGCGCGCTGATTGCGGTGCCCGCTACCTACGCCTTCGCCGGACATATCCGGCGCCTGATGGACACCTGAGGGTTTTCAAGAACGGATCTGACCTATGACAGTGACAACAGATACAGGTCGCGAGGATGCCAACGCGCCAACCTGGGCACCCGCCATTCTCTCCTACGGCTTCCGCCCGTTTTTCTTTCTCGCGGCGCTTTGGGCTGGGTTGGCAATGATCGCCTGGATCGGATTGCTAAGCGGGGCGCTGACGCTCCCGATCATGCTGGATCCGGTCTCCTGGCATGCCAAGGCATTCCTGTTTGGATACCTCAGTGCGGTTCTGGCAGGCTTCCTACTCACGGCGGTTCCAAATTGGACCGGGCGGGCGCCGCTCAAAGGCTGGCCGTTGCTGGGTTTGGTGCTGCTCTGGCTCGCAGGGCGCGTCACCACCCTATTTGCCGCAGATCTGCCTGCTGTCGTTGTTGCCTTTGTCGATCTGAGTTTTCCACTGATCCTGGGATCCGTGATCCTGCGCGAGATCATCGCGGGGCGCAACTGGCGCAACCTTGTTGTTCTACTGTTGCTGGGGTTGCACACATTGGCGCTGCTATTGGTGCATCTTGAAACAGCAGGAGGCGGATACCCGGCGCATGGCCTTGGTATGCGTTTGGGATTGGCAACGGTGATTGGCATGATCTGCCTCATCGGTGGTCGCATCATCCCCAGTTTCACGGGCAATTGGCTCACTAAGACGGGTGTTGATGCCCGTCCCGCCAGCCCGATGCAGCGGTTAGACAAAGCTGTCTTGGCTATCAGCCTGCCCGCCCTTGGTATCTGGGTGGCGATGCCTGATCATCTCGCAGCGGCTGTCGCATTGACGATCTTTGCAATAGGGCATCTGCTGCGCATGGGGCGCTGGCAGGGACACCGCACGGCGGCAGAACCATTGCTCGCAGTACTGCATCTGGCCTATGCTATGATCCCTATCGGAGCCGTGCTCATGGTTGCGGCGCAAATACCGCACGTGCCACTGGACGCAGCCGCAGCACAGCACGTTTGGATGGCAGGTGCCATTGGCATGATGACCCTTGCGGTGATGATACGTGCCACGCTGGGCCATACCGGGCGATCGCTGGTGGCTGGCCCAGGCGCAAAACTGATCTTGCTGGCGCTTCTGGTGGCAAGCGTCGCCCGAGTTGTCGCCGGGATCGGTGCAGGCAGCCCTGATTGGCTCTATCACCTCTCGGCTACGGCCTGGTGCGCGGCATTTTTTGGATACGCAGTGGTATACGGTGTTGCTCTTTTCTCAGCCGGACGAGCCGCAGCGCAGGTCTAGCGCATTGTCAGACCCCCGGCGCGCCATCGCACGACACATGACCTCCTTGGTCTGCAAAGCCCTGTTTTCACCTCAGAACCACTCGCAATTCGACCGCAGTCACACTAGGACACTCTCTATGCGATTCGCGGTTCATATCTTTCCACGACTGGCCATGGTTCTGGCGCTCGTGTTGGCCCTGGCCAGCACTGGTTTTGCGCATACAATTGAGCGTGCCGAAGACTCCCCGGACTACGCTGCCTTTATCGCGGCAGGCGGTGCACTCAGTGATCTATGTGGCGACAGTCAGGATCCGGGGCACGGCACTCTCGCACAATGTGAAGCCTGTCGGCTGGTTGCAGCCGCGCTGATACCCGGCCATCCGGCAACACCCGGCGTCGCATGGGTGCAACGACCAACGGCCTCCGCGCCATTGGCAACGCGACCGGACAGCTCGCTTTGGCGTGATCCGGCCCATGGCAGCCGCGCTCCTCCCGCGCATTTGACAACTCTTCTCTGACGTCAATTGCAACTCAGGTGCTGTGCTAACAACAGCATCCAAAGGCTTGGAGCCAACCCATGAATATGCCCAATTCTACCGCGCAGCCGCAGGGCAGCGCGCAAAAGCTCTATTTTGCCGCCTGGCGGTGGCACTTCTACACTGGACTGTTTGTCATTCCGTTTCTCGCTGTGCTTGCGGTTACCGGCCTCGCCATGCTTTGGATCGCTTGGATCGATGGCCGCGATGGTGAGCGTACGCCGGTGGTTGCGCAAGAACAGGTTCAGCCGCTCTCGGTGCAGGCCGAAGCCGCGCAAGCACGCCTGCCAAACGGCGAGCTAAGACAATATGTGGCCCCCCGCGCCGCCGATCGCGCAGCGCTTTTCCGTGTCGATCACGAGGGTGATGCCATCATGATCGCGGTTGATCCCTATACTGCGGAGGTCATCGAGACCTTCCCGCGCCGCAGCGGATGGTATGATTTTGCGGATAATCTGCACAGTGATCTGATGCTTGGCGTCAGTGGTGACCGCATTCTGGAAACCGCGGCCTCATTGGCGTTGGTGCTGATTGCAACCGGCCTTTACATGTGGTGGCCCCGGACGATTGGGTGGCGTCGCGCCTTGCTGCCCAGCCTGGGACGTGGTCGCAGCCTGTGGAAATCACTGCATGGTGTGGTTGGCATCTGGATCTCACTGTTTCTTGTGCTGTTTCTCATTTCCGGCCTCGCCTGGGCCGGCATTTGGGGCGGTAAGATGGTGCAGGCCTGGAGCCAGTTCCCGGCCGAAAAATGGGACAATGTCCCGCTGTCCGACGATATTCATGCCAGTATGGATCACGCCCGTCGCGAAGTTCCATGGGCGCTGGAACAAACGCCGATGCCCGCCTCGGGCAGCGATGTGGGACTGGTTGGTGTGACTACTGCTGTCGTCGACCTCGACAGCATTGATGCCCTCGCCCGCCGCATCGGGTTTGAGGGGCGATATCAGCTGAGCATTCCGCGCGGCGACACCGGTGTCTGGACCCTCAGCCGGGATTCAATGAGCACAGACAGCACCAACCCCACCTCCGACCGGACCGTTCATATCGACCGCTACACAGGCAAGATACTGGCCGATGTCCGGTTTGCCGATTACTCCTGGGCGGGCAAGGCCATGGCGGTTGGCATCGCCCTTCATATGGGGACGTTGGGACTATGGAGCGTTCTCGCCAACACGCTGGTTTGCCTGTCAGTGCTATTCCTATGTGCCAGCGCAATCGTGCTCTGGTGGAAACGCCGCCCGACCAAGGCTGGCCGTCTTTCGGCACCGCCGATGCCAAAGGAGCTGCCCCTCTGGCAGGGCGCGGTCCTGGTTGGCCTCGCCGTGTCCATGGCGTTTCCGATGGCAGGGCTGGCACTTCTGACGCTACTTCTCGTCGACTGGATGTTCCTGTCCCGCCTCCCGGCCCTGCGCCACAGGCTGACGTAGTATTTCTTCCGATGCGCGCCACTATGTAAGTGGCGCGCATTTTTCGACTAGGAATACCGAGCAAATTAGGGCGTTACATCGGCTTCCCACACATTGCTTTCAAGGCTGGTAGGTGACGGGGGCTGCAAGGGGCATGGCTGCGCAATACTGCGCCGAGCAAGGGATCAGCCGTACATTCCTTGATCCATACACGAGAGGCCGTGCGGTGTGCTTTCAGGTAAATAGCGTTCACGGCTCGGCAGTTAATTTTCCAGTAACCAATGAGAAGGGGCATTACGGTCACTTCCTATCATGATCAGTAGTCAGATCGGCCGCCGACCCGACGCTTACCACAGAACCTTGGGAAATAAGGATCCAGTCGCGCCAGCTTCGCATCGGTCATCCAAAATCAATGGCTCCCGGCCCCAGAACAGGAATGTAGTCTCATTCAGATCCGCCAACGATACATTGTGGAGGGTTAGCGTGCTGCCCTCATCAAAAGTGAAGATGAAATCGATGCCTGATTGCATGCCAAAGGCAAGCGCTAGCTTATGATTAGTGAAGCCGAAGTCCCTGTCATCGCCGATACCGAGGGAAATACTGTCGTCACCGCGGATACGATCGTCGCCTCATTCCTTGGTATGCGGTCATTACCGCCGCCGTTGACGGTATCATTGTAGTTAGTGTTACTGAAAGCGTAGTTTTCATCACCTGCCGAAACGTCCATCGGTGTTTCAACCGGAGCTGGCGTTCCGCCTGAAGACCCACCACCTGAAGACGCGGGATCTACATCTATCGTAATCACGGCGAGATCAGATGATCCGTCATCATCGCCAATGATCATGGCACCAACCTTCCGATTTCCATCTGCTGGTGCGCCGAAGCTGCCTAAGTCCAGAAAGCGAGCTTTGCAAAGCCTAATAGCTTTATTTTCGACAGTACGACTTGCGCTTGCAACAGAACACCCTCTTTTCCGAGTTTTTTACTTGGTTTTGTATATGAAACAATCTAAGGAGGCCCCATAGTCTATAGGAGAGCCTGCTATGAACACTCGTTTCATCAGCGGCTTTGCCCTGACGCTTGCAGCAACCGTGACGTTTCTCACGCCAGCAACATCCGCAAAGGCCGAAGCCGTAACCCTAACCGACATCGCTGGTCGTCAAGTGACGCTTGAGGAGTATCCCGAAAAAATCATCCTTGGCGAAGGTCGGATGATGTATGCGATTGCAGCGATTACCGACGGTAACCCATTCGAGCATATTGTCGGTTGGAAAGACGACCTGGTTCAATATGATCCGGATGCGTTTCGCAAATTTGAAGCTGTATTCCCGCAAGACACGCAGCGGATGATAAATTTCGGAAACCCTTATGCCGGCGATTTCAGCATTGAGGCGGTACTCGAAGCAGATGCAGATCTTGTTCTTCTCGACAGCGGCAACCTCTTCAAAGCAGAAGAGACCGGATTGATTGATAAGCTCGACAAGGCCGGAGTGCCAGTTGTTTTCATCGATTTCCGCCGCAACGCAACCGAGAATACAGTGCCCTCACTCTTGATCCTCGGGCGCATCCTGGGCGAGGAAAAAGGCGCGGCAAAGTTTATCGACTTCTACATCTCTGAGATGAAAAAAGTCAGTAATGTCGTGGACCAAATACCAGCCGAGGAACGTCCGCTTGTGGTCCTTGAAAACGCAGCTGGCTGGCAACCAGACTTCTGCTGTTGGTCCTTTGGGCCTTACAACTATGGCCGTTTCGTGGAACTGGCCGGAGGTATGAACTACGCCTCGACACTGGAAAATGCCTATTCGGTAAGCCTGTCTATGGAAGGTGTCATTGATGCCGACCCCGATCATGTGATTGGAACCGGTGCCAACTGGGCTGAAGCCAAACCGGAAGTCACTTCCACCTTGCTTGGCTATGAAGGTGATCCGGCAGTGAATGCCGAGAAGATCGCGGCGCTTGCGGCACGTCCAGGTTTTGCAGAATTGCGTGCGGTAAAGAATGGCAACTACCATTCAATCTATCACCAATTTTACAATTCGCCATATCACTTCGTGGCAATCCAACAGATCGCCAAGTGGCTCTATCCCGAAGATTTCGAAGATCTTGATCCGCAAGATACGCTTGACAGGCTGCACGCAGAATTCATGCCTTACGAAGCATCCGGCCAGTTCTGGCTGAGCGCTGATAAATAAGAGAAGAAGGACCCGTCGCGCGCTGCGCGGCGGGTCAATCAAACATGTCAGACATTTCCAATGCTCCCAGCGTTGACACCATTGTCAGCGGATATCGAAAGCGCGCAGTGCTGCGCGTCGCGCTCGTCGCGGCCGCTGCCCTCGTCTTGTTTACAACAGTAGTGATCGATGTGATTACTGGTCCAGCCGATCTGAGTTTCTGGCGCGTGGCCCATGTGATTTTCGATCCATCAGTGGCGACGGCGAAAGAAGAGGTCATCATTTGGGACTTGCGACTTCCTATCGCAATGATGGCCATCGTGGTTGGGGCCATGCTTGGCGTTTCAGGTGCTGAGCTTCAGACAATCCTCAACAACCCATTGGCAGAACCATTCACCTTGGGCCTTTCTATGGCGGCCAGTTTCGGTGCTGCTGTGGCCATTGTTCTAGGATGGTCTGTTGTTCCAGGCGTTGGCGCACTATTTGTGACAGTGAATGCGTTTGTTTTTGCAATGGCCGCATCGCTTTTGTTGTTCCTTGCTACGCGCCTACGTGGTGCCGACCCCGAGACAATGATCCTTATGGGCATCGCAATGATGTTCACGTTCAACGCTTTGTTGGCCTTTCTCCAATACGGTGCGTCCGAGCTGCAACTTGCACAGCTTATTTTCTGGCAACTAGGTTCGCTTGCTCGAGCCACCTGGCCCAAAGTTGCGGTCTGTGCCGTTATTTTGGCAATCGTTCTTCCCTATTTCCTGAGCAGGTCCTGGGCTTTGACGGCATTGCGGATGGGGGAAGACAAGGCTGCAGCCCTCGGGGTTAACGTCAGCGCGCTTCGTCTGATGGTTCTTGCCGGCGTGTCACTCCTGTCAGCGGTTGCAGTGTCGTTTGTCGGGGCAATTGCTTTTGTAGGCCTCGTCGCACCACATATCGCCCGGATGATCGTTGGCGAAGACCAGCGTGGATTCCTTCCGCTTTCGGCACTTGCCGGAGCGTTGATCCTCTCCGGTACGTCGATTGCGTCCAAGGCTATCACCCCCGGCATTGTTTATCCGATCGGTATGATCACCTCACTAATCGGGATTCCTTTCTTTGTCGGCCTGATCCTCAACCAACGCAAAAGGCATTGGCAATGATGCTGGAAGCCAAAAATCTGAATTTCACCTATGGCACCCGCCCAATCCTGCGCGACGCCGGTTTTGCGCCGCTGAAACCAGGCCAGATGACCGCTTTGATCGGGCCGAACGCGTCAGGAAAATCCACCCTATTTCGCGTTATCGCAGGACTTTTGAAAGCCGGAGGTGAGGTGAGCCTCGGAGATACAGATCTGGCCACCCTGTCGCCCAAGGGGCGGCTTGCGCGTATTTGCTTCATGCCACAGTTCTTTGCTGCAAACGCTGCACTGACCGTTTTCGACGTCGTAATGATGGCGCGTAAGAACCTGAGCGGATGGCGGGTCACATCGCAGGATATGGAGGCAGTTGGGCAAGCATTGCACGACGCCCAGATAGGTCATCTTGCAGAAGCTTACATCAGTGAGTTGTCCGGTGGACAGGCGCAAATGGTCTCGGTTGCTCAGGCGTTGATCCGAAAATCGGATGTCTATCTCTTTGACGAGCCGACTTCGGCGCTCGATCTTAACCATCAGCTCCGCGTATTAGGGCAAATTCGCGAAGCTATCGCCGAACGCAATGCCATCGGGATCGTTGCGCTGCATGATTTGAACCTCGCCTCTAGGTTTGCAGATCATTTGATCCTGTTGCGTCAGGGACAGGTTCTGGCAGAGGGGCCGCCGGCCGACATCTTGCACCGCTCGGAAATCGGCGAAACTTACGGCGTCGATATTCGTATCACCACTGGTCCGAAGGAGGATCTTGTTGTCCATGCCTACTCCCACGTTTGACCGAAGGACATTCACTCTATCGTTGGGTGCTTTGGCTACTGCAACCCCGGTCTTGGCAGCGACCTGCGCAGACACCAGCAGTGCGGCTGATCATTCCGTGATGATGCTGAACGCAGATTGCACCGATGCCAATGTCGTCAACGTGTTCGAGCCTGCCATTCTGCACGTGAACCCTGGCGACAGTATCCAGTTTCTGGCCACAGACCCGAGCCACAACTCCGCTTCAAAACGCGGCATGATCCCCGAAGGCGCCGAGCCCTGGAATGGCGCAGTGGACGAGCCGTTGGTGGTGACACCGACAGTTCCCGGCATCTACGGCTACATCTGCCTACCTCACTACGATTGGGGCATGGTGGGACTGATTGTGGTAGGGAACGATTTGTCAAATCTTGCACAGGTCAAAAAGGTCCGTCATCCCGGCGATGCGCGGAAAAACTTCCGTGCGCTACTTAAGCAGCTTGAACGAGGGACGGGATAAATTGACGAAGCTTATCGATAGGTGGTCAAAACTCGGTCGAAGGCAACAACTCTTATATTCTAGAGGCCATGCCCTCTGAAGTCTAGCAGCCGCCTGCGTCAGATCCTTAACAGCAATCGGTGTTCTAATTCGGGTTTCTGAGGTGCCTCACCTTCGAAGGGGCTGTACCAAATGCACGACGGAAGGCCGTGGAAAAATTGGCGGCCGATCCATAGCCCGCTAACGCTGCTGCCTGTTCAACGCTCACTCGCGATTCCTCCAACGCTTCGCGCGCCAGACCCAGGCGCAACTGCCGCACATGGGCAAGCGGGGACCGGCCATGTGTAGCCTGGATCAAGCGGCGCAGGCCAGATTGGCTCAATCCTCCTTCTGCTGCCAACTGCTGCAGGGACGGTAACGGCCCGGGCTGGCAGGCAAACTCCTCAATCCGGCGCATCTGTGCTTGCTCGCGTGCGGTTAGATCTGCTGCCCCCGGCTGCTCAGAAAAATCTTCGAAACAACGGGCCACTAGTCCAAGCGACATTGCCTCGGCCTGCAGCCGAGCAACCGGGGTCGAAAAACCGGGTGTCAGAGCCAATTGCTCCAGCGTCCTGATTTCATCTATGTTTGCCACCCACTCGATACGATGGATCGAGCCGCCTTTGGGCTTTTCGGGTAGAGCCAAGCCGTTCTGATCCAGCCAATCATGTGACATCTGTATGCTGATTTTGCGGACATACTCATTTGGCCGCGAGCGGCGAGTGAACCGCTGACTCTCACCAATCGAAGTCAGAACCAGCTTGACCGGGTCCCCTTGTCTACGGCCGAGGTTCATCGGTTTCCCAGCGAGAGCGGCTTCGGTGCTGCCCTCAAGGAAGCAATGCAAAACAGCACCTGGTTTGCGCTGGCCATCGACCTCGAAACTCTGTCGCGCGGTGGCATTCAGGGTATGGAGGCCGAGTCCCTTCTGGAGCTGCAATGCCGTCACCAGCCCATCAAACACATGCGCCTTCGGACGGTCCGTCTTGCTGAACCAGTCCAGTTTCCGTTCAAATTCCATAACATTTGGAAGAGGACTGCGATGCTCGGCCATGTGTTCGTCCTGTCGGTGAAAACAAAAGTCCGGTGGCTGGGCGGTGACAAGTTTTGCGCGTTTTGCAAAGCTATTTGAACAGTGCGCAAAGGTCGCGGGCTGGCGATGCGGATCGCCGTAATTTACTTACCTCACTGAAATAGTCAACTTTTGGGGAAAGTACCATGTCGCGGATGCCACTGCGCTTTATCATGCTGGCAGGGACCACATTGTCCACGCCGTTTTTTGCCACGGGCGCTCTGGGTCAGGAGGAAGACATCCTGCTTCTGGACGAAATCCGTATCGAGGCTGCGGATGCGCAAGCACTGCTTGGCAATGACACCATCACTGAGGATGAGATCGAATCGCGTAACCCTTCCTCAACAAAGGATGTCTTTGCGGGTGAAAGCGCAGTGACGGCTGGCGGCGGCGCGGCGATTTCTCAGAAGGTCTTTGTGAACGGGATCGAGGAAAGCTTGCTCTCGGTCACCATCGACGGTGCCCGCCAGAACAAGTCGGCCTTTCACCACACGGGCAACGTGCTGCTGGACCCAGAGCTTCTGAAGTCCGTTGAAATCAGCAAAGGTCTTGCCCCCGCCGACGCCGGTCCCGGCGCATTAGCCGGCTCTATTGCTTATGAAACCAAGGACGCCAGCGACCTGTTAGAAGACGGAGACAACTTCGGCGGCCGTGCTCAGCTGGGAACCAGCAGCAACGGCACCGATCTGGAAAGCTCATTGACTTTGTTCGGGCGACAGGGTGGTTTCGAATACTTGCTGAGCGGCACCCGACGTTCGGGCGGCGACTACGAGGACGGCGATGGGAACCCGGTACTGGGCACCCAGGCCGACCTGACAGACTATGTGGGCAAACTCGCCTACGAGAGCCAATCCGGTCACCGTTTCGAATTCGCGGCCTCGCAGACCGAAGACAACGGGCTGCGCGCAGCCCAGGCGGGGCCAGGCGGCATCTTGTTTATCCGTCCCGACTTTGCCGGCATTACTTCCGGCCCCAGCGTGCTCGCAGAAGGCTTGTCGCGCCGTACCTCCTACACGCTGACCTACTCCAACACCCAGCCGCAGGGCATTTGGGATCCGGTCCTGCAACTGAGCCACAACGAGCAGGAAATTGATGCCATCGGAATCTATGGCACCAACAAGAGCTTCAGTGGCACCTTTAAGAACAAGTTCTCGATTGCGGGTGGCTCCGTGACCGCCGGCCTGGACTTTTTCAACGAAACCGCCGAAGGCCAGGGTCGCGGCCCAGGGCCGTTTGCAAGCTCCGGCAGGGAAGAGCTAGAGAGTGTCGGTTTGTTTGCTCAGGCCCGCCAGGACATCGGCGAGCGGGTGTCGGTTAGCTATGGCGCCCGCTATGACAAGCAGGAGTTCACCGGTGCCGAAGGGTCGAACTTCTCCGATGGCGGGTTCAGCGCCAATGGCTCGGTTGATGTGATCCTGTCAGACAACTGGACCTTAAACGCAGGTCTTGCCTCAAGTTGGGGCGGCTACGAGCTTGGCGAAGCGGCGCTGGTGAATTTCGGCACCGCATGGGATTATTCTGGCTTTACCACCTCCCGGGCCAACGCCGGCCGGATTGGAGTGCGGTTCGACAATGGCACCTGGAAGGCCAGCGCGGCCCTGTTCCGCACCGATGTCAATGATATCGCGGCAGTTCTGCCCACTAACGGCGCCCGCGGCGCAACGGCGGATCTGAAAAGTCAGGGCATCGATGCCTCGCTTGAATACGATTGGGCAGCTGGATTTGCTCGCATGAACTGGACCTATGCAGACGTCGAATTGAATGGGGCAGCCGTCGGATCCACCGCCTATTATTTGGGTCGGCCGATGGGACATGTCATTGCCCTTGAAGGCGGCTTCGCAATTGATGAACAGTGGAGTGTCGGAGGCACGGCTCAAATCGCACTTAAAAACAGCGATACAGCAACGGAACTGCCTGGCTACGAGGTCGTAAACGTCTATGCGGCTTATGCCCCGCGCAACCTCGGAAATCTCGAAATTCGCTTGGACGTGCGCAACCTCTTTGACGAGACCTACGCCAGCCGCAGCTCTGATGGCATCGATTCAAGCCGCGTGATTGCATTGAACGAGCCCGGGCGCACCATCGGACTGACCGCACGCCTGAAATTTTAGAAAACAGGTCTCACATGCATCAAAGGGGGGCAGTCGTGCCCCCTTTCTCAGTCCAGCCCATAAAGTAGCCAGGAAAAATGTTCACTCAAACCGGTCGATTTGAAACACGCTACGCCAGCAAGTATCTACAGCAACTGTGCAAACACTTCGCCCACAAGGTCGAAGTGACCTATGACACCATGTACGGCAACGTAGCTTTTCCATTCGGCAAGGCAGTCCTTCATGCCAAGGATGGAGCCTTGGTTGCCAAGATTTCTGGCACGGATGAAACGGCCCTCGCCAGAGCGCGTTCAGTCATCGACGTTCACTTGAGAACCTTTGCTTTTCGGGAAGAATTTCAGCAAATGGACTGGTGTACAGAAACCGGTTTGCCACCGCAGAGATAGCCGCGCCGTATGCGGACTAGACCTGAAATGGGAACGAAGATGCTTCAACTTTGCATTGACCGATAGTTTTAGGAAAGCCGCCTTTCACGAAGAGGCATGTTCGTTCCGGTCAAATTTCAGAATTTAACTCGGCTCAAGCCCGCTAGAGTGGGCACGATTTCTTTCGAGTGCTGCACTTACAGCGAATGACCGCAGCATCTGGGTTGGCTGCAGTGCGCCGGTTTTGGGGACAACCTCGACCAGACCCAACTGCATATGAATTCACGTGCTGCACTGCCTCTGAAGTCCGCTGAGAGCCAGTTAAGCCAACGCTGCAAACTGCATTGATGTCTGCTCAGGATTTCCATCGGTTGCTATCGGGTTCCGGCATTGATTGACGTGCTTGTTTTAAATCATCCCACAACCGCGACATGACCTGCCCCATCGGCATGTCCCGTCGCCTTATGGCGAAGATCTCGGTATGCCGTGGGGGGTATCCTTCGACCGTCAACTGCACAAGCTCTCCGTTCGCTAGTTCCTGCTGCATCAGATGCACTGGAATGCCACCCCATCCCAAACCCGCCTTGATCACCGATTTCTTGGCCTCGAAATCGGACACGGTCCAACGCTGCCCACCGCTGAGCAGATCGCGGCTCTGGTCGAAATCCTGGCCACCGGTGCCCGATACGATTACTTGCGTGTAGGTCTGCATCTCCCGGCGAGAGCGGATGCCGACACGCTGCGCGGCGGGAAAACTCGGGCTTGCAACAGGGCGAATGATAATTGTGTCCACAGGCAATGTTTCGACCTCTTCCAGGGGAACACCTGCAAGCCCGGAGATGATCAGATCCGCGTCGCCCTCCATCAATCGTGCCAAGGGTCCGCCCATCATTTCTGTCGCCACCCGAATATGGGTTGCGGGAAATCTCCGGCCGATGTCTCCAAGTACCGTTAGGATCGGATCGAGAGACATTGTCGCCGTCATGACAACCGAGATCATTGCCTCCTGTTCGCTGCGCAGACTCGCCGCGACCGATTTCAATCCATTGACCTGTTCCAGCACACGGGCTGTCTCGCGATAGAACACTTCGCCTTCTGTGGTCAGACTGGGGCGATACCCATCGCGGGAAAACAAATCAAAGCCCAACTCTGCTTCCAGTTTCCGGATTTGATGGCTGATGGCGGATTGAGCTTTGTTCAGCCTCTCTGCGGCTGCACGGAAAGTGCCCATAGCAACGATGGCGTCTAGGGCGATGAGTTGGTCCAGCGTCATCTGAGAGTTCACCTGATCTGATTTAGAGATCATACTCATGAAAACTCGATATTATCAATTGCTAGCTCCAAGAAGTACGACAGACAGACGATATAAAAAAGGAGCTTGTCATGAAACTCTACTACAAAGCCGGAGCCTGCTCACTTGCCAGCCATATCATGCTATACGAGGTGGGGGCCAAATTTGCGATCGAAGCGGTCGATACCGAAGCTGGATTGACCGAAACTGGGCGCGCCTACCGCGAGATCAATGCAAACGGATATGTGCCCACGCTGGAAACGGACGCCGGTGAAAACCTCGCCGAGGGGGTCGCGATCCTTCAGTATATTGCCGATAACAATCCGGAGCATACTTACGCACCTGCTGTTGGCAGTGTCGAACGCGCGCGCTTGCAGCAGTTCCTGAACTACGCTGCCGCGGAGTTGCACAAGGCTTGGGGGCCTCTTTTCGCCAGCGGCTCGACGGAGATAGAACAGGATGCGGCACGAGAGAACGTCACAGCTAAGTTCGATTATTTGGAGACGGTCTTGTCGGATGGGCGAGATTACCTGGTCGCCAACCAGTTTTCGATCGCAGATGCCTACACGTTTGTGTTGGTCAATTGGGCCAACTTCAAGGCAATTGACCTGTCGCGGTGGCCACAACTCGCGGCCTATTTCGCGCGCATTGCGGCGCGCCCAGCTACCATGTCAGCCTTTGCTGCTGAGGGGTTAGCGTGATGGCCGGGTCGGAAAATAGCGAGATCCGCGATCTGCTGGGGCGTTATTTTGAAGGGCTCTACCACTCGGACAGTAAGGTGCTGCGTTCGGTGTTTCACGCGGACCTGAGTTACGTGAACGGTACGGCCGGCACCTATGAACAGATGGGGCTGGAGGCATATATGGCGCGCATTGACGCGCGAACACCGCCCGCGTCCCGTGGTGACCCGCGCGAGGAGGTGATCGAACGGATTGCCCTCAAAGGGGAACGGATCGGCGTTGTCGAGGCGCGCATGACCATGATGGGCCGCAACTATCAAGACCTACTGACACTGATCAACACAGAGGGGGGATGGCGGGTGCTGACCAAAGTCTTTTCTTTTGTGGAGCGAAAGGATTGAAGCCATGCCTTATGTCAACATCAAGGTGACCCAGGAAGGTGGCCCTAACGGCATCGGCCCATCAGCAGAGGAAAAGGCCCAACTTGTCGAGGGGGTCACAGATCTGCTGCAAAGGGTTCTGAACAAAGACCCATCCACCACCTTTGTAGTGATCGACGAGGTTCCGCTCGACAACTGGGGTATTCAGGGTCGGCCAGTCAGCCACATTCGTGCTGCCCAATCCTGAGCCATCGGTTTACGCACCAATTCCAATCTAAGAAAAAAGCGGCGCGCGGATCATCGCGCCGTCAAACTCGATTGAACTCATAACATTCTTGGCCCTACGTTTTATGAGCGTAGTGGCCATCCTGCACCCACCGCTATCTCAGATAGCGTCGTGATGGGTACATCTGGTTATCGTCGGCTTCTATCTGAAGGCTATATATTTTTGGTATGTTCTACATGTCATTCATCGCCGGGCTGCCGGTCGCGACACTGCACTGATCTCTGCCATGCAATCCATACTGACCGATCTGATTGCACCAAGTTGGGTTGGACTTGTCACGGTTTGATGCCGCTCGGATTGCTCACTTAAGCGACCTTTCTTTCGAAAGCGAGCCAAACCGGAATGAGCCTCTGGGCGCACTTTGAAGTGCCTAAAGGCTCACCGAAGTTCGCGAAGGAGAATAGCTTGGAATGGAGAAACTACGCCCCAGAATCTGAGAGCCCATTTGGACGTCATTGATCTGGACGGTAATGAGATCAAGGCGCGTGTGTACCCTCATCTGGTCATCAAAGCTCAGGCAGTTCGATAACTCCGAAGCAATCGATGATCCAGTTGAGAGCAGTCCGGACAGACGGGTTCTTGGCGAGATCGGACTGGATGACTGTCCAATAGTCTTCTCTCAATACATCGATACGTTCGGAGAGACGCACTAGCCGGGGATCCTGATCGCCCTTGAAGCAAGGAAGTACGGCGATACCCACACCGTTGGCCGCTGCAGCCGCCATAAGATCAGTATTGACCATTCTGGCTGCAGGCGGGCGTTCACGCATTGTCTCTGCCAGCCATTTCATCGTTATGTAGTGCTCTTGCTCTACAACGAAGCCAAGCCACGGTAGCATCGCGAGCTCATTTGACGATAGTGGCAACGCCCGCGTCGTGCCGAACGCCGGTGCGCCATAGACGGCACTGTTGATAGACCCTACACGGCGGGTCACGCCAGTCGCATCGGAAGGTAGACCGTGATCTATGAAGATGTCGGGAGCTCGGGTGTCATTTGGAGAGATTGCGTCGGTGACAACGATCTCGATCGCGGGCCCGCTTTTCATCAGATGCAATCCCTGGGCGAGAACCGCGGCCGACGTCTGGCCTGCCGCGACCCGAACGGTCTCTTGCAATTCTGATGTGAGCCGCATCGATTTTTCTTCGACACGCAAGGCAGCGCTTTCGACGGCACGTGCGTCGGGCAGCATCTCTGCGCCTGCAGCCGTTAGACGATGTCCGTCCCGATCGCGCTCGAACAGCGGGACACCTACATATTGCTCTAGACCTCGAAGCCGACGTGAAACAGTCGGTTGCGTGACGCCGAGGCTCTCAGCAGCACGGCGCAAGCTGCCATGCTGAACGACCGCGAGAAAGATTTTAAGATCAGACCATTCCATGTTACATTATTCTAACACATGAAACCTATATGTGGTATTTTTTTAAAACACAATTGATGGCAGTTTGACCCCCTATTCAGCCGCATAAGGGTGCCATAATGTTCAAACCTATCGTTGTCACGGTTGCGGCCATGTTCTTCTGGGCGCTTTTGAGCGTCGTGAGCCGCATTCTCCTGCTCAAGTATGATTTGGACCCGTGGATGTTCAGCTTCATTCAACTCTGCGCGGGTGGCACAGCCCTGATCCTATTGAGCGGAGAAAGACGGCTCGACACGTCGAGTTTTTCCAGACCAACGACTTGGATGTTAGGTGCGCTCCGAGTCACGTCAGCCGCGATTTTCACTGCAGTACTGGCATTGATCAGCGTCCTCGAAGCGGGGTTGGTCGGTACTCTGAATCTACCAGTCATCATGCTTGTGGTCTGGGTGATGTCAGGTACCAGGCCGAGCAGCCTGGAAACAATCGGGCAGTTGCTCGTCTTTGGGGCCATTCTTGCGATTCTATGGTGTCTTGAAGCCGACATCCGTGGACCTGCGACTTGGCTGATGGTGCTCAATGCCTTTTGCCTTGCTGCCATAACGCTTCTGTCTGAGCGGCACCCCGACAATCTGGGCGACCAACCTGGCGCGCGGGCGCGTTTCACGGGCGCCGTACTACTGGTGACAGCAACCATTTTTCTGGGCGTTCGGTCAGTACATGATGGTTTCAGTACAGCCCCTGTCAGCATGCCACTTCTGATTTCGAGCGTCGCGGTTGGCGTGTTCCTACGTGCCCCTGCTATGTTTTTTGTTTTCTGGTCTATCCGATTGGTTGGTGCAATGCGCTACACCGCGTCTGTCACGCTTCTACCTCTCTTCGGATTGATCTTTGAACAGTGGGCCATAGCCGCAGGGCTGCTTGACGTCACCCGATTCCGGGTCGTGACGCTCTATCTGGCTGTTATCATTGTGGTCGGGACCGCCGTAGTTCTTGTCGCACAAACACGACGCACCTAGAAAACCTCAAGAACCACCAGTACGGAATTGGCTTTAGCGTGAATTGAGCCCTGAAAAGCCAACATCCATGCAATGCGCAGCATTGGTAAGTAGTGGGATGTGCCGGCTGCTTCACCCGTCAGGTTACGGGCATGGTTCGCCCGTACCGAGGCACATTTGGTTAGCCAAACAACCTGCCTGACAGTTGAAGCCTACCGGAAAGGACCCCTATCAGGCGGAGCAGCTGTCCTTGGCTGTCGCTATTGCGATGCAGCTTTGTGCTCATGCCATCTTTGGTCTCACTAAGCAGAGCTCTACGCTCCCATTTTCACACCAAAGCGAATGTTAGCGTTCATTAAAAGCGTTATTCATGGTTTGATGAACTGGCTTTAGCATGTAGGCAAGCAGCGTTTTTTCACCGGTTGTCATTTCAGCTACGACTGTCATGCCAGCCTGCAGGGGGCGCTCATACGCGCCTGTTCCGACTGACCGGCCATCCAATTGGATTGATGCGCGGAAATAGGTCTCGCCGGTCTGCTCATCAATCAATGGTACCGGCGACACTGCTGCAACCTGGCCTTGGATCTTTCCGAAACGCCGGACGTCATAGGTGTCGACGGTAAGATCGACTGGTTGTTCCAAGCCCACATGCCCGATTTCGTTGTTCGGGATGCGCGCCTCAACCATCAGATCCAAACGGGTTGGCAGCAGCTCGAAGATTGTCTCTCCTGGAGCAATCACCTCCCCTTCATTAGGGAAGGCAACGGATTGTATGATCCCTACGCTGGGCGCAGTGATCTGCAGATCTTCAAGCTTGCGGTCGACAATTCGCAAGAACACTGCAAGTTCACTGCGCATGTCGCTCAGTTCTTCAACCTCATTCAGCATTTCTTCGCGCAGGGTCAAAGTCTGTTCGGCCATTTCCGCCTGGGCAAGCGTTACAGCGCTTCGCGTTTGGGCGAGGCGGACTTCTCCGTCGGACGCCGTTGTGCGCAACGCATCCAGCTGATCTGCCTCGCGCGCGAGATCACGCAAAGTGGTCAAACCCTGCTTGTGCAGGCGGCGGGCACGTGCCAGCTCTTCTTTCTTGCGCTCTATCCGTTCCAGTGTGAAACGTTGCGAATTCTGAAGTATGTCCAGCGTCTCCTGCTGCTGAGCGATTGACAGACTCTTCACGCGCTGGCTCTCGGCATAGATTTCCAAAGTCGCGGCCGCGCGGTGCTGCTTTTGTCGGCGCAGCCCTTCTAGCTCACCTTCGTTGACCACTGTTCCGCTTTCCAATGTACGCAAAACGGTCCGGGCGCGAGAAAGTTTGCGATCAGCGGTTGCTATCTGTTCACGCAGCCTGTGCTGTTCCTTGCTCAGGTCCGGGTGACGCAACTCGACCAGCACATCACCCTCTTTCACCTGATCGCCATCCCGTACATGCACACGCTCGACGATACCGCCTTCCATCACCTCGATCTGGGTGTAGTCGCCAAGCGGCACGATCGTGCCGGGTGCCCGGGTGATCTGAGGCACATCAGTGCGCCCGGCTAAAACCACCAGCGCAGCCACCATGCCGGAAAAGATCATACAGATCATTGCCGCCAATCGCGCTTGACGGCTTTTGTCTCTCTGCTTGGCCTTTGCAATCGGGCCGTTTTCCTGCTGCTTCTTGGATGGTGTGCGCATTTTCAGGTTCCCATTGCTTTCATAACCGCCTGCACCTTTTTGATGGCCGCAGGTCCGGTATCGTTGACGATGACGCGATCCCCGTTCAGGTAAATCAGCCGATCCGCCATTGGCATAAACGAGCGGTCGGCAGTTGCTATCAGAACGGTCTTTGCACCGCGTTGAGTTTCCAGCCATTTTTTAAACCGGTCACGGCGGGCTTTCGATAGGTCGTTGGTCGGTTCGGAGAACAGAAAGATTGAAGACTGCCGTGCCATGCTCCGGGCTAGAGCAAGGGCCTTGATCAGTTCGCCAGGCAGGCCCGCCACAAATTGAGTGCTCAGGCGCGTGCTGCATCCATCCGGCATGGCCTTGATCTCTTCAGAGATGCCAATGTGCTCCAATACATCATGAATCTCCGCCTCACTCAGGGCCGGGGCGGCAAGGCGAAAGTTTTGAACCACGGTCCCGTGGAAGAGCTTAGGCATATAAGTTGAATAGGTTATTGATTTGCGCAGTTCATCCCGTGCGATCTGACGGATGTCGATTCCATCATGTTCAATTACGCCGGAGGAGGGGGACGCAAGCCCGCTGGCCAAATCCAGTACCGCGGTCCGGCTGGCGGTATCCCGCCCCATGATGACAACCAGCTCTCCCGGCGCGCAGTCGAAAGCCGCTGCTGTGAGCAGTGCAGGGTTCAGCGGATCCGGGCGATAATTCACGCCCTGGAATGAAATTGCGCCGCGCAGAGTTTTCTGATGCGACTGGTTCAGGCCCAGCTCCATTTCCTCTGTCAGTGATAACACCTGATTGGCCTGCCTTTGACTCTTGCGGAATCCGGCAATCTGCCCAAGCGAAGCTTGAAAAGCTTGAACAGGCGCGAGTACCTTGGAAACAAGGGCAATAGAGGCGATCAACGCACCAAAGCTAATACTGCCTGCAACCGCGCCATGTGCGCAGAGAATGATGGCCCCGACCGAACCAAGTGCTACAATGCTCTGCGACACGGACTGAATCAGGTTGCGCAGCTGACGGGCACGGGCGGTTGCTGTCTCCGATGCTTCCGCCAGCGGCATGCAGCGGCGCAGCCATTGTTCTTGCATGCCGAGATTGGCCAATGTGCGCTGATGTACCACCGCATCCTGAATCACCGCGGAGCTTGCTCTGCTGGCCGCTGCCGCGGCCTGATCCAACCGCTGCTGGAATGGCATCGCAAGCACCCCGATGCACATCAGCAGCACCGCAAGTCCAAGCGTCAAAAGCCCGACAGAAGGAGCGAGATAAGTCAGCACTGCAAAGAACATCAGCGCGAAAGGCAGGTCTATCAGCGTTGTCATCACCTGGCCGGTAAACAGTTCTCGCAAGGATTCAAATTGGCGGAAACGCGCAATTTGCTGACTTACACTGGATTTTTGCAGCTGAGACAGCGGCAGGCTCATCAGTTTCCCGAAGAGTGCTACTGCCAGTGCGCGCTCCCCTTGCTGGCCGACATAAGCTAGCGCCCTGGTTCGAACACTGCGGAATAGGAAATCAGACGTCGCAAGAATAACGACACCCGCGACCAAAGCCACCAGCAAGTCCACCGACCCGGAAGGGATCACGCGGTCATAGATGGCCATGATCAAGAGCGGCGCGAGCAAGCCTAACAGATTGGTCAGAAAACCTGCCAACAGCAGACCTGGTATCATCTGGCGCAGTGCCGCAAATGAAGCTCCGACCGTGCGATGCTCCTGTTCCGCGGGCTGGAAGCTGAACTTTTCGATCCGGATTACTGTGCAAGGATTGGGCCGCGCTTCCAGAGTGCCAGGGTGTTCTCCGTCTAGTCCTGCAATTTGCAGCATGGCCCCATTGCGGCGCAGAGCCACGTAGCAGTTCCCATGGTCTGGGATAACCAGCGCGGGGCATTCCGCATTGGTGATCTCGTTCTCCAGGCAGGCTGCACGTGCATAGGGAACGTCCAGATTCTCAAGAGTCTGGATCAAGTCGTCAGTATCCAGCGTTTCAGTAAGGTATGGAAATGCCTCTGTTATTGCTTCTTTGTTGTCCTGCCAGCCGCCGACGAGCAGCAGTTTCTTCAGCAACGCACCGGCGTTTTGAGTCGTGACCAGGCTCATGCCACGTCCTTTCTCTGCTCCGCTGCAGCTTGTTCGGCACGGGTGTCCGCGTCCCAATCTGCGGCCTCATCCCCCCCCAGGCAGGTCAGTTTGCATTCCACGTCCGCAAGACGCTTCATGCGGGGATCAGGGCTGTCCATCAGGATTGTCGGTTTTGGAGACAAGGAAGCCAAACATTCTGACAAGTTGTCCCGTTCTGCAGTATCCAGCACCGCAGTCGGTTCGCTCATAAGCAGGATGCGCGGTCGCAGCGCCAGTACGCGCACCAGTGCAATCAACTGGCGGTTAACGGGATCGTTTTCAAAAACACTGCCTGAGCCCAGCTTCGTATTGTAGCCCATGGGCAGCCGGTGAATCCGTTTTTCCAGCCCCAGCTTTGCCGCAAACTCTTTCGCTCTGGCAATATGCGTCTCGTCGCCAAATGCGCTTAGATTTTCCAAGAGAGTACCCGACAGAATGGCAGGGTCATTTTCCAGCACAACAATGGCATCCTGACCCCGCGCCGTTACAAGTGACTGCGCTGGAACCCCGTCAATCAGCACTTCGCCAGCCGCTGGGCTGCAATGCCCGGTTACAGCATCGTAAAGTGCCTGTGTTTGCCAGATCGCATCGCTGCTGACCAAGCCAACCTGGCCTGGCGACAAGACCATGGAGTTTTGTTCCGAGCGTTTGGCATCCCCGCCATCCCGCTGGAGCCCGAGATCGCGCAGGGTGATTTCTCCTTCAATCAAGCCTGCATACTTTGCTGGAGCGCGATCAACATCTAGCGCGTCGATTTCACGCAACTTTCTCCAAGACAGGGCGACACTCTCTGACTGCACCCAAAGTGTCATCAGTTTGGTTAGCGGTTGAACGATCCGCCCGTTCAGCAGCATGCAAGCTGCCATTTCGGCAATCCCGATCTGCTGCTGGATAACTAGGAAGGCGCCAAACAGCCCCATAGCAGCCACAGAGACCTGTCCGAACACTGCCCCGAAATTCTGAGCAAGGCCAGAAAACCGGATCAATCGATGGCTGAGATCGACGGTTTGATCTTCCAGCAGTTCAAACCGCCGCTTCATCTGGCGCTCCATCCGGTTGGCTTTAACGGTTTCGTTGCTAGACAGCACCTCGGACAAAAACGCGTAACGGCGGTTGTCCAGCGACTTTCGCTTGTCAAAAAGCGTCCATTGAGCCCGTTTCATCAGCAGAGAAAACACGAATACCGCTACCAGGCCGGTGATCGGCACAAGCACCAACCAGCCGCCGATCAATGCAACCATCACCGCGAAAACCAGCGTAAATGGCAAGTCTATCAGCAGGGCATGATTCTGCCCCGCGTGATGGTCACGCAACTGGGCAATGGCAGAAAAACGGTCAGTGTAAGTCGAAGCTACATCACGAGAAAAGGTCCCCGTGTTGGCGTGTAATATTCGGCTCGCAAAGCGCTGATAATTCGATACAGCGGCCTTTTCCGCTGCCGTGTTCAGTAGCGTCGAGCGGCTCCACCGCAGCGCTAATTCTGCTCCTGCACTCACTAGGAGGAGGAGAGTTAACATGCGCAGTGTTTCAACTGACCGAAAGGGGATCACCCGATCAAAAATCAGCAGAATAGAAATGGGAATAACCAATGCGACGACGTTTAGTGACAGCGATGCAGCCAGAACAGGCAGCTTCACGGCCAGGGAGTCGTCACGCCCCTTGAATGTCTCTTCTTCCATACCCGCCCCATGCCACTCAGTCTTGTGCACGAGACAATGAAATCTCTTTAGCCTTTGTGAATTCCGCGGCACCACGTAGGTAAGAATGAGTTAAAATTCAACCTATGTGTGTTAGATTTATTTAATGATTTCGTGTTAATATAATTTTCTATTTTATTTTATTCTGAGGTCTTCATGTCTGGTAAAGACGGTCATTCGATAACCCAGCCACACAATTTTCTAAAAGATCAAAAAGATAAGGAAGCTTTTGCAGAGGGGCTTTCAAAGGGGGCGCAAGCCACACCTGAAGACCAAAGCCGCAGCACTCTCCACACTGGCGAAATACAAGAAGGCGATGTCTCCGAAAGAACTGTTTTTGATGGAGAAACAAGTTTCTCCGTGCAAGAGGTGGAAACCCTATCCGCCCAAGAGACGCCCGGTGACAGCAGTCCAGACGCCGCTTTGCTTTCTCCTCACGAAGGCTCCGCTGTGTTTTTTGATGCAGAAGCGTCTCAAGACACAGATAAAGGCGCTGATGATGGTCAGATTGCTTTCCGGTCTCACCAAATTTCCAACGAAGGGGCCGCACCTGCACTAGGCGGCAGCGGTGCTCAGGAACCGTCGGCCCGTCAACCTGTCCCGATCGCCAAAGGCAGTGCTGGCGGCGGATCCCCTGAAACTCCCAAAGAAAATAGCCCGCCGGAACGCCTTTCACTCTTCTACGGTTCTTCTGTCTCCGAGAGCGCGGATGGTGCCGTTGTTGGCAGCCTCTCCGCCGAGGACCAGGATACGGGTGACAGCCACAGCTATGCGGTCTCCGATGACCGCTTCGAAGTTGTAGACGGCCAGCTCAAGCTGAAGGACGGTGTTACGCTGGACCATGAAACGGAAGCTGAGATTTCGGTGCAGGTCACCGCTACCGACAGCTTTGGTGCAGCGCATACCGAAGGGTTCACCATCGAGGTGAGCGACGGCAATGATGCGGTGAGCGGCGTGGATCTGGCGGGCGGTTCTGTCTCCGAGAACGCGGATGGTGCCGTTGTCGGCAGCCTCTCCGCCGAGGACCAGGATACGGGTGACAGCCACAGCTATGCGGTCTCCGATGACCGCTTCGAAGTTGTAGACGGCCAGCTCAAGCTGAAGGACGGTGTTACGCTGGACCATGAGACGGAAGCTGAGATTTCGGTGCAGGTCACCGCTACCGACAGCTTTGGTGCAGCGCATACCGAAGGGTTCACCATCGAGGTGAGCGACGGCAATGATGCGGTGAGCGGCGTGGATCTGGCGGGCGGTTCTGTCTCCGAGAACGCGGATGGTGCCGTTGTCGGCAGCCTCTCCGCCGAGGACCAGGATACGGGTGACAGCCACAGCTATGCGGTCTCCGATGACCGCTTCGAAGTTGTAGACGGCCAGCTCAAGCTGAAGGACGGTGTTACGCTGGACCATGAGACGGAAGCTGAGATTTCGGTGCAGGTCACCGCTACCGACAGTTTTGGCGCAGCGCATACCGAAGGGTTCACTATCGAGGTGAGCGACGGCAATGATGCGGTGAGCGGCGTGGATCTGACGGGCGGTTCTGTCTCCGAGAACGCGGATGGTGCCGTTGTTGGCAGCCTCTCCGCCGAGGATCAGGATGCGGGTGACAGCCACAGCTATGCGGTCTCCGATGACCGCTTCGAAGTTGTAGACGGCCAGCTCAAGCTGAAGGACGGTGTTGCGCTGGACCATGAGACGGAAGCGGAAATTTCGGTGCAGGTCACCGCTACCGACAGCTTTGGTGCAGCGCATACCGAAGGGTTCACCATCGAGGTGAGCGACAAGAACGAGGCACCAAGTGGATTATCTCTGGGAGGTGAGAGTAAAAACCTTGCTCAAAATGGAAGCTTTGAAGATTTTAGCCTGGAAACCGGTCGGTGGCGGGCCTTCAAAGAGGACGATACCGGCAGCTGGGATACTGACACCAGTATCGAGGTCTGGGACAATTTAGGTCGGATAGATGCCTCTGAAGGTGAGCAGCACCTGGAAATGGACTCCGGCCGCGGTGTCGATAGCATAAGTCAGACCATCCAGACGAGCGAAGGGCAAGTCTATGATATGGGAGTCGATTTACGCGAACGCCTTACAAATGGCACCGATACTGTCGAAGTATATTGGAACGATAATCTCGTTGGTGAATTGGATCCCGATAGCAAGGAATGGACAACTTTTGAGATGCAGGTGATCGGGACCGGCGAAGACAAGCTGGAACTGCGAGAGGCTGCCGATCAGAATGACGGCTATGGTGCACTGGTCGATAACATCACGTTGACTTCCGCGCAGAACGTTGTCGCCGAAAATATCCGCGGCGCCATCATTAATCGGGTGAATTTCGAAGATCCGGATGGCGATGACAGTCACATGTTCGAGGTTTCGGACAACCGTTTTGAAGTTGCCAATGGCTTCTTGCGCTTGAAAGAAACCGAAGCTCTTGACTTTGAAGAAGCCAGCGAAATCGACGTGTCTGTCACGGTGACGGACTCTGGCGGGCTCAGCGCCTCTGAAACCTTTACCGTTGGAGTGGCTGATACCGCCGATCTGACTGTTTCGACTGGGTTTCATGCGCGGTACTTCGATATGGAACAGAGGCTTAGTTCGCTGGAGGATATCGATTGGGACGCGGAGCCAACGCATCAGGAGTTAGTCACCGAGATCAACTATGAGAACGGCAGGGACTCCTTCTGGGAGGGCGGTTCTGAAGACACCTTTGGTGTAGAAATCAGCGGTGCCGTGCAAGTGGACGAAGGGGGTACATACCGGTTCGACCTTGGCGGTGACGATGGCGCTCAGTTAATGGTGAACGGCCAGCCGGTCGTCGAAAATGATGGGCTACATGCCTATCAGACCAAATCCGGCGAAGTGCAGCTGGATCCTGGCACCCACCATATTGAAGTGCGGTACTTCGAGAATTACGGACATGCGGGTCTGAAGCTTGAATGGGAAGGGCCGGGCATGGACGTGCCTGAGCTGGTGACAGCACCAGATATGTCCGAAGCGCAAACTGTATCCGGTATGCCGATTGCAATGAACGTCGCCCATCCGGAAGTTGAGCTAAGCGAGACTACGAACTTGGCGCTGGAGGGACTGCCAGCAGGCACGGTAGTGGAGGCCGCCGGCAAGACGCTTGTGGTGGAGGATGGCGGCAACGCCGACATCACCGGATTTGATACGGAAATGCTGACAATCACGCCGCCCTATGATTACGCAGGCCAAGTCGATGCCACGCTCACCATGATCGACAGCAGTGCTTCGGCAGGCAGCACAGACATCAGCCAGCCGATTACAATCAACGTCAACGAAGCGCAGATAACAGAGCCAACTGCAGAGTTGGTGACAGGGTTCCGTGCCGACTACCTGGACCTGGACCAGCGGATCGGCAAACTTGATGACGTGAACTGGGACGCGGATCCCACCCATCAGGAGCATCAGGCCGAAATCGATTACAAGAACAGCCGTGAATCCTTCTGGGAAGGTGGCTCCGAAGACACGTTTGCAGCCCGGATCCAGGGGCAGGTTACGGTTGAGGAAGGCGGATCCTATACGTTTTTCACCTCTGCTGACGATGGTGTGGTGGTCTATGCCAACGGGCAGGAGGTCGTCAAAGACGATGGCGCTCACAGGTACCGGGAAGATTCCGGCCGGATCGAACTGGAACCAGGCACCCACGACATTGAAGTGCGGTATTTCGAGAATTACGGGCGTGCGGGTCTGAAGCTCGAATGGGAAGGCCCAGATTCGGACGGCCGTGAAACGGTACAGGCGGATCAGGACATTGCCGTTGATGTAAACGGCACATTGGATGTGGGCATCGGCCTGGAAAGCGCGAGTGACAGCGCAACTGTGGGAATTGAAGGCCTGCCCCGCGATACGATCTTGACCAGTGGTGACAATGCTCTTGTGACCGATGGCGGGCCTGTGGATCTTTCGGGATGGAACATAGACGCGCTCGAGGTTTCTCCGCCGCCAGGCTACGAGGGTGAAATCAAAGGAGAAATTGTTGTAAGCGATACGGCCTTTAATGGCGCACCTGTGACCTCCAGCAGCGACTTCGCGATACCAGTTGGAGACGCAGCCGCTGCACCCGAACCTGTTTCTCAGGATGAGGAGGTGATCGCACCCGGCGGAGTGGCGAGCGCCGGAGAGGTCGCGTGGGATGCTTTGCCAGAAGCCGATGATGCAGGCGGTGAGGTGACTGATACGCAGCAAGAAGATATATTGGCCGAACCCGTTGTCGTTCAGGATGTGCCGGAGATTACGCAGATCGGCACAGAAACCTATGAGCGCATGGATTGGTGAGGTTCAGGTAACTGAAGTTTAGGACAATCCACACCTTGCTATGCTGCTAGCACAGGGGAAGCCCGTTTATGCAAACGACGGTGCAACCCGGATCAACTGTCCGATCCGAAGCAGCTACCTTGAAGGCGAAACTTCGAGTTAGCTGGAGGATAATCACCCTTAAGCCGCTTCAATACACTCCTGCCCCTCATGGCCGACTTTGTTCACGTAAAAACTCACCCGAAATGCCGACATCTCTTTACCAGGTGGCGGCCGAACCAAGTCAGAGGCATTTTCCAGATCAGCGATGATGCGCGGATCAAGGCGATCTCATCAGGAATCGAAGAGATCAGTCGAACAGAGAAAGACAGCGCCAACATTATGACCATTCCCGGGGTCGGCCCGCTTATCTCGACGGCCATCGTTGCCGCCATTGGCAAGGGCGAAGTGTTTGATCGAGGTCGGGACTTTACAGCTTGGGTGGGGCTGGTGCCGCCACAGTTCAGTACCGCGAAAGGACTATCTTTGGTCGGATCAGCAAACGCGGCAACAGCTATCTAAGGATGCTGCTGGTGCAGGCCGCCAATGTCATTCTAATGCGTTCACATCGTTGGGACAGCTTGGGATTAGGCCAATGGCTTCGGGGCGTTGTCGCTCGCATGCCGCACAATAAAGCTGCGGTTGCCTTGGCCAACAAACTCGTCCGCACCGTCTGGAGCGTTCTGCGCTACGGGTCGACGTACGAGGTTGAGAGAGACGAGGCTTTAGCCGCGATCTAGCGGCCAAGACCCAACGGAGTTCGCGAAGGAGAACAGCATGGAACGGAGAAACTACGCCCCCAGAATCTGAGAGCCCAAATGGTTGTCACCGATCTGGTTAGTAATGAGATCAAGGTGCGTGCGTAACCCACAATGGCCACCGCCCGCGAGCCGATAAACAGGCCGAATACAAATGAGCGACTACCGCAAGCCACGCTAAATTCTCAGTTGCGAACAGCAGCCGGTACATACATTGGGCTAGCTGTCGTCATCTGGCGGCGGTGACCACGTGCAGTATCGCTGCAACCCTGCGGCCGCCGCGATGCTGCATGTCGGCAGCGCATAATCTGAGACGGAAGCTGGCGATCTTTCGGGCTGTCTGAACAAGGCGCATCAATCTTGGAACAACAATGCCTGTCCACCGAAGCTAACGGACATATCTCTGCAATAGGCGGCCTTCATAGGATTTCAAAGAAGGCCGGGCCACGGAAATAGCACTCATGTTGTGCCGAAGTTCTGGAAACAGCTCCAGAATCTCTTCTCGCGTTTCTTCAGAGAAACTGTCGAGCGATTGATCGCCTGGATAAAAACTCTCGGAAGGCACGCCTTCCGCATAAATCACTTGGTGCCGATCAAACAGTAGATGGTAATACTCAACCTCACCGCCTGGTTTTGCCCGGATACTGCAATCGTTTACAAGATGCTTTGCCGCTATCAGCACCTCAGAACTGCCAAACATAAGTTCGGCGTGAGCGCTTGTGACCATCATACGATGATTGGGTGAGACACACAGATTGCGCGTGTTTCCTAAAGCGCCCGCTCGAAATTCGATGGGAGCATGCTTACCGATGGCAGCTACTTTGCGGTGCCCAATCCAACGGATTTTTTGAATGCCGCTGTCCAGTGTCACAACGTCGTCACCCACGCAGAGATCCTCGACGGCCTTCTCTCCTGAAGGTGTCTGGATGTGCGTGCCCCTGGCAAAACAAATCAATACATCCCAGGGAACGCCAGCATTGTTATTTACTGCTGTTACAGAATAAGTGACTCCGTCGATAAAGGGAGCCGTTGTGAAGACATAGCTGTTGGCGTATCCACCCCAAAAGTTGTTGGTGTCATCCCATATTAAAAACGCTTCAACGCTTTCGGTCGCACCAGAAACGGGATCGGTATATGACAATTCGTACCAGACCCCACTGGTGATCATTTCACCTGCTGTTAGCCAAGGGATGTCGGAGGAGATGACCGTCGACGTCGTGTCACCGTTGACAATCCCGGGCGTTGGCGTGCCATTGTAGTTACCGGTCGTCCAGTCATTAAGGATGGCATCGTCGTCCTGAGCGACGACCGAGGCCGTAGTGCTTGCATCAGCCACAAAACTGTAACCGGGGTTTCTACCATACCCCAAACCGGTGCCACCATAGGCTAGTAGACTGTATGTAGGCATTACTCGTACTCCTCCGGATCCGCGAGAACGGTCTCCGACTCTTGCAGGTCACACTCTAAGCTCCCACACATATCTGGCAACAAGAAGGGGAAGAATAGTAATATGCTATCAGATCAGTTTGACCCGGTGGTAGAGGTATCGGTGATCTGGTTTTTGGCAAAGTCTGCCCTATCGAACAGCTATTTTTGGAAAAACCTCGCTGCGAGCACAGCGGTATGCTGCGCTAGCAAATGCAAAAAATCGAAAGTCCGTTTCGTCCTGCATCCCGTTCGTTCGATGATGGTTAGCGGCTGCACGTGCGGCAAAGGTCTGTTCCTGCCATCGCTCATGCAGCATGGGATCGCCGCCCGACTGCCAGCCCCGCGACTTTGCAAAGGTCGCTTTCTGCGCCCCTCCGACCTTTGAGCGGGGCGCAGCATCGTCCCGGTCAACTTTGCCGCCCTGGAGGTCTACTCTCGGGAAATCTGGCTGGATCCTTTACTCTTGCAGCGAGGGCGTCGCCGCACATCGTGCAAACGTCCGCTTTGGGCTGCCTGTTGTCTTCGGATACCTGGACGGCTTGGTGATCTTGCTGCAGACCGCCTGCCGCACCGCCGCAGGTCAGCTCAGAGCCCAGAGCGCCGAATGCTGCGCTACGCATGAATGCCTCAAATCAAGGAAAATATATGGATCGAGCCTTCGATGCGATACTCGGGTTCATTCAAAAAACTGAGGTTTCGAGGGGTGCAAACGTTTAACAACTGATCTGCGCATCGAAATCGCCAGCCTGTCATGAAAGATGTCCAGAGCCGCTTCAGACTCTTTCGTAGAAAGCCAACCATCGACGATTCTCCAGCGGCGAAAGAACACCCAATCTATTGCGTTTCTGCGCGAGAATTCGAGAGAGCGTTTAGCTCGCTCTCTTGTTGGAACTTCACCAAGTCGCGCCTTCGGCCCGTACTTTTCTCGCCCTTCAGCGAGCTTTTCCTCATGCCAAGCTATTAGCTCGTCGATGTGCTCTTCGCTGATCTCAGTTAACTCCGAAATTTCTGCCGTTATTTCATCTGGAATGGTAACTGTAGCTTTTTGAACCGCATCCAAAAACCGCTCGTCGCGCAGGAACTCTAAGGACCAATTTTTCGGCGAAGTTCTCCACAGAATGAATTCCGCCTGTTGCGTCCAGCCGCCGTTTGAGACAAGGCCAAGTTGCTGAAGCAACGGCAAAACGTCATCATTGCAGAGTGCGCAGCCCAATCCAAAACGAGCTATAATATTTGGGGTCGGAGGTGGCGGTGGATCTTTCATAGCGATCACAAAACCGTTTCCTATACGAGTTGGGGGGAGGCTTCCGTCTGGTAGGCGGAATGAAAGCTTGTTTTGTTGGTTCGCAAGCCAAAGGACAGAAATGCAGATATCATCCCATCGCGGCATAGTCGCAGGAAGTTCAGGATCGTCTTTAGGTACTGCCCCCCAATCTGCTGCATCTGCAAAACCAAGCTTTACCAAGGCCATGCATCCGATTTGGTAGGCCGTAGACGCCATGTCATTCCAACCAGGCCGATCCGTAGCCTTGGGCAGAGTTCCTGCAAGGAAATGGGCGACGTCGTTGCGCCAGTTTTGTTGGTCATTGCCCATGGTCAGTCTCGGATAAGGCTTGTATCCTGACTGTATGGCTGGTGGCACAGCAAACAGCAACTCTCCCAATATCTCGTTTTCCAGAGCGGTGTGAAATCCACAAAGCCGTCATTGATGCAGTTGCAGCGAAAGCTCACTCTGTCCGCACCCCTTCCATTCGATGATGGTTGGTTTCTGCACGCGTGGCAAAGGTCAGCTTTTCCTCGTGCGGCTGCGGCATTGATCGCTCGTCATGGCACCAGATCCGCCGACTTTGCAAAGCCCGCTATCTGCGCAAATCCGCCATCCAATGTTCTTAATGAGACACGAATGGCGAACAGCCACTAAGTAGTGATCGAGAAAATTTCGCTAGTTGTGACGAAATTCAACCAGCCAGGTTCAGTCAGAAAATTTCGGCAGATCATCGTTACACGCCCGTATCTTATGTGACCAGACCCGAGGTTGTAAAAATGAGACCATACCCAACCACCTCGATCTAATCGGATTCCGGTGCAAGCCTTCACCGGCTGGCACAAAGCGAAACAACGAAAAATGATGGGGCTATCACCAGTGGAAAGACGATGGGTGCCAAATGGCAAAACTATGTGTCGTCCTACAACAGGGAGGTAGTGGCGGACCGAGGAGGATTCGAACCCCCGACCCCTTGATTCGTAGTCAAGTACTCTATCCAGCTGAGCTATCGGTCCACTGTGGCGGGGTTTATGCGCAGCGGTGCGCCGGTGCAAGCCAAAAGCGAAGGGACGGGCAGATTTTTACCCGACCCTCGAATTGGTTTGTTTCCGTGCGCCGTCAGAAGCCTAGTTTCGAACGCGTCTGCCGAACCTGTGTCTGGAATTTATATCCACGCACCAAGCCTGTATCTTTCCCCATCGGCCACCATTCTGGATCATTTGGCCAGCTGCGCCACATAACACCCCAGGCATCGACGACATGGCTGATGCAGGATTTGTCGCTTGCGCTGGCACCGGCACGGCGTCCGCTCGGGTAATACCAGACAAGATCCTGGCACATTTGACCATTGGCATCGACGCTCCAAGTGCCGGCGCCCAGGTTGTCACTTTGGTCAGCGCACCAAGCCCGGGCCTGACCGCCTGGCCCGAAATAGATACCGCCACCACAATTGTTGGTCCAAAGCTCAGTCTTGCCAGAGTAGATCTTGGCGATTTTCTGTGGGCTTGCGATTTTCGCGCTACGCGGCAACGGATCCGCAGCTACTGCCATAGGCAGGACGCAAGAAAGGGCTGCGGCAACGAGTTTACACTTAACAGTTATCATTTTTTACCTCTTTCGGTGAGCCTGAACTCGGCTCGAGTTGTTACCGCCAGGGGACCAAGCGAACAGCAGACCTGAGGACTGATGCCAGATTGGCGGAAGCTCCGGCCCGATTACTGCAATATCAGAACAGAAAGTGGTCTGCGCTTTGCAGTTCGGAAAACGCCGTATCCTCGACCAGAATGGTCACATTGGCAAAATAGATTGCAGCATCGTCGCCCACTTGGGCGAAATCTACATCATCCATGCTCTCCGCCCCGCGACCCAGTTTGATGCGGTCAACGCCAACCTCGAAGTCGGTTATGCGATCTGTGTGGTCGCCCTCGTTGAACACAAAGATATCGGCCCCGTCCCCTCCGGTCATGACGTCATCCCCGGTTCCACCGTACAGGCGATCAACACCGGCGCCGCCTCGAATTGTGTCACCACCTGACCCACCGATCAAACGATCATTGCCTCGGCCGCCTCCAAGAAAATCGGCTCCCACGCCGCCGAAGATGACATCACGGCCGACTCCGCCGCGTAGTAAATCGTCGCCACCGTTTCCGTGCAATGTGTCAGCTCCCCAACCCCCGCGAAGAACATCAGCGCCTAACCCGCCGGTCAGGAAATCATTGCCAGCCCCAGCCGCTACGGTATCATCGCCAGCGCCAAGCGAAACACGATCTCCGCCAGCATAGGTCCGGATTGCCGTCACATTGTCATTCAACAGTGCGGTGATTTGATCATCGCCGGACAGAATCTCACGTGCAACGTCTTCAGCCCGCAGCGAAACGAAACGGTCAAAGCTCATCGAGATATCAGAAATAGAGACGATCGGGGCGCCATTAAGCGAATGATCCATCGAGAAAATCTGCCAGTCGGCCTGATCATCGCTAGAGAAATCACCGCCTAGACGCAGAATTGATCCATCTTCGCCGGTCTGCTCAAGCTCAGTCGGTGAGACGATGGTTCCGAACGATGCACGTGAGGTCTCAAACCCGTCAAAAGCCAAGTAGTTGCTCAGCGAGGACACGCCTGGAAACGACGCAACGAATACATTTGCCATTGAGGGCTCTCTTTCGCGTTAGATGGAACGATTTAATTAAAAAGCGATAGGGCTTTTCCAAACCGCACGCAAACTTTTGGCCGGGAGTCATGGTTAATGAGGCATTAATGGGCGTACATCGCGCACAAAGCCCCTCAATACGATCGACTGTTTCTTGATCAATGACGAGGCTTGAGTGCCGACCGGCTTTATTACACTCTGATTCTAGGTGTTACGACTATTTTGGCATCACATGGCTCTAGGCTGAAAACGGCGCAGATATTTGTCTGTTGTGGGCAAGTTTTTGCACAATGCGTCAACCCCGGTTCTGCCATTGACGCTGATTCTGTGCTCCCGAATAGGAGCTGCCTCATGTTTCAAATAGAATGTCGGATCGCCGCTGATAGCGCCATCATGTCGACAAGATGCTGTAAAATATAAGAAATTTAAGCTATACACATTTTGCATAGCCGTATTGCAATCGGCATTGGATTGTTCGCCAGCCCTAAGATACCGATGAAATAACGATACCGTAACGGGAGGACGAATAATGAAACATTTTGCGAGCAGGCTCGCGGTTGCAACACTGACGGCGACCCTGAGCACAGCGGCAATGGCGGAAGTGACCATCAAGGTCGCCTATGATGCCGATCCGGTTTCGCTGGACCCGCATGAGCAGTTGTCGGGTGGCACGCTGCAGCTTTCGCATATGGTTTTTGATCCGCTGGTGCGCTGGACCAAAGACTTGCAGTTCGCACCGCGGCTGGCCGAAAGCTGGGAGCAAATCGACGAGACCACGATGCGGTTCAAACTGCGTGACGGTGTAACCTTCCATAGCGGAAATGCACTGACGTCGGCGGATGTCGACTGGACCTTTGACCGTCTGAAGGCCAGCCCGGACTTCAAAGGCATCTTTGCACCTTTCACCGACGTCGAAGTGGTGGATGAGCTGACGTTCGATCTGAAAACATCCGAGCCCTACCCGCTGATCCTGCACACTGCGACGTATATCTTCCCGATGGACAGCCAGTTTTACTCTGGCACCACCGAGGGCGGTAAAGACAAGGCTGAGCTGGTTAAGCACGGCGACAGCTTCGCCTCGCGGAATCTTTCCGGCACCGGCCCCTTCACTGTCACCGAGCGTGAGCAGGGCGTGAAGGTTATCTTTGACCGCTTTGATGGTTATTGGGACACCGCTTCTGAGGGCAATGTCGACAAGATCATCCTCACTCCGATCAAGGAAGACCCGACGCGCGTCGCCGCATTGCTGGCAGGCGATGTCGATTTTATCGCCCCCGTTCCGCCGACCGACCTGAAGCGGGTTGAGGAGCATGATGGTACCACGCTGATCACCGAGCCTGGCACACGTATCATCACGTTCCAACTGAACCAGAACCGCGTTGAAGCGTTCAAAGATGCACGCGTTCGCAAGGCGATCGATTATGCTGTGAACAACGCAGGCATCGTGGACCGCATCATGCGTGGTTTCGGCACCGTGGGTGCACAGGCCAGCCCGGCTGGGTACCTTGGTTATGATGAGAGCCTGACACCGCGCTTTGACGTTGAGAAAGCCAAAGCTCTGATGGCGGAAGCAGGTTATGCGGATGGCTTCTCGGTCACCATGATGGCGCCGAACAACCGCTATGTGAACGATGACAAAATCGCTCAGGCCGTGGCTTCGATGCTGGCAAAAATCAACATCAAGGTTGATCTGCAGACCATGCCTAAGGCGCAATATTGGCCGACATTCGACGAACGCGCAGCAGATATGATGATGATCGGCTGGCACGCGGATACTGAAGACTCAGCGAACTTCCACCAGTTCCTGACCCATTGCCCGGATGAAACCACCGGCAACGGTCAGTACAACTCCGGCAACTACTGTAACCCGGAAGCGGACGCGCTGATGGCGGAAGCCAATGCGACAACCGACCAGACCAAACGCGGTGAGTTGCTGCGCAAGCTGGAAGGCATCCTTTATGAAGACGCCGCCTTCATTCCGCTGCACTGGCAGAATCTGGCCTGGGGTGCGCGCGACGGTGTCCACGCTGAAAAAATCGTGAACGCTCTGAACTTCCCCTACTTCGGCGATCTGAAAGTCGACTGATAGCTTACTGGCCGGGGCGGCAGAGCTGCCCCGGCTCTTTTGAATTATTCCCCAGATTTTCACCACTTCTTTATGGGCATGCCCCTGCCGCCCGCCGGGCGTCAATGGCGTTGTGCCCATCAACAAGTGACTGATACAAGGTAACTCAAACATGCTCGCCTACCTCGTGAAACGCGTGTTCCAGGCCATCGCGGTGATGTTTGCCATCTCGCTGATCGGCTTTGCCATTCAGGACAACCTCGGTGATCCCCTACGGGAACTGGTCGGTCAGTCCGTCTCCGAAGAGGTTCGTCAGCAACTGCGCGACGAACTGGGTCTAAACGACAGCTTCGTGACCCAATATGTCCGCTTTCTCGGCAATGCCCTACAGGGCGACCTCGGCACCAGCTACTTCTTCAAGGAACCAGCACTGGATGTGATCCTGAAAAAGCTTCCGGCAACGCTTGAGCTGGTCATGGGCGCAACGCTGATCATTGTTGGCCTATCCGTGCCCCTCGGCGTCTACACTGCGATCAAACCCAATACGATCCTCAGCCGCCTGATCATGGGCATCTCGATTGTCGGGATTTCTGTTCCGGTGTTCCTGACAGCGATCCTGATGATCTTTGTTTTCTCGGTCGAACTTGGCTGGTTCCCCTCTTATGGGCGTGGCGATGTCGTGCATGTCTTCGGTTACTGGGACACAAATTTTGCCACCGCTGATGGTTGGGTGCATATCCTACTGCCCTCCGTCGCGCTGGCCTCGATCATGCTGCCCCTGTTCGTGCGCCTGATCCGGGCTGAGATGATGGAAGTTCTGCAAAGCGAATACGTGAAATATGCCCGCGCCAAAGGTATTCGCCCCTATCGCATCTACTTCATCCACGCACTTAAGAACACGTTGCTGCCGGTGATCACTGTTGGCGGTGTGCAGATCGGAACCATGGTGGCCTACACCATCCTGACGGAGACCGTTTTCCAGTGGCCCGGCATGGGGTTCATGTTCCTGGAGGCGGTGAACCGCGTCGATACCCCGCTGATCGTGGCATATCTCATCATCGTGGGGTTCATCTTTGTGGTCACCAATACCATCGTCGACCTGATCTACGGGCTCGTCAATCCAACTGTTAATATCGCGAGGATGGGCGCATGAGCAGCCTTAGCACAAACCAAGGCACACCATCGCGGTTCAGCCGACTCTGGAACTCCAACATGGGCTACAGCTTTCGACGCAACCCGGTGGCGATGGTCTCCTTCGCGGTCTTCTTGGTTATTACCATCGCCTCGGTTCTGGCACCGGTGCTGGCTCCGTTTGACCCCTATGATCCGGCCCAGATCGATATCATGAACAGCGAATACCCACCGGTTTGGATTGACGGGTCGGATTCTCAGTTTGTGTTCGGCACCGATGATCAGGGACGCGATCTGTGGTCCACCATCCTCTATGGGACACGTTTGTCGCTGTTGATTGGTCTTTGCGCCGTTGCTTTGCAGGCTTTCCTTGGGATCTCCATTGGTTTGGTGGCCGGCTATGTCGGCGGACGGCTCGACAGCCTGCTGATGCGCTTTGCCGATATCCAGCTGTCGTTCTCAACACTGATGGTGGCCATCATCTTTCTTGCGGTGACGCAGGCGATGTTCGGTAGCGAGACCTTCAATCAATATGCGATTTATTTTCTTATTGCGGTGATCGGCGTCGCCGAATGGCCGCAATATGCCCGCACTGTACGTGCCACGGTTCTGGCCGAGAAGAAGAAAGAATACATCGACAGTGCGCGTGTGCTCGGTTTTGGCCCGATGCGGATCATGGTCCGTCATATCCTGCCCAACTCACTGTCCCCGATCTTTGTGATCTCCACCGTACAGGTGGCGAATGCGATCATTTCCGAGGCCTCGCTCAGCTTTCTGGGTCTCGGGATGCCGCCGAGCCAGCCCTCGCTGGGGTCACTGATTTCCTCCGGTTTTGACTATATTTTCTCCGGTAGTTGGTGGATCACCGCCATCCCCGGCGTGGTTCTGGTTGTTCTCGTCCTCGTCATCAACCTACTGGGTGACTGGATGCGCGACGTGCTGAACCCGAAACTCTACAAAGGATAAGAGCGATGTCGTTGCTTTCCGTTCGCGACCTGACGGTCAAATTCGCGATGCGTGATCACACCGTCACCGCGTTGAACCAGATTTCCTTCGATCTTGGCAAAGGTGAACGCCTGGGCATCGTCGGTGAATCCGGCGCCGGCAAATCCATCACCGGGTTTTCGCTGATGAATCTTCTCAGCCGCCCGGGTTTCATCGACAGCGGTCAGATCCTCTTTGGCGATAAGGATATCGTCAAACTGTCCGACGCCGAAATGCGCAAGATCCGCGGCAATCGCATGGCGATGATCTTTCAGGACCCGATGGTCACGCTGAATCCGGTTTTGACTATCGGCCAGCAGATGGTCGAGACGCTTAAAGCACACCGTTCGCTAAGCAAAGCAGAGGCCGAGCAGATCGCGATCCTGAAGCTGCGCGAAGTTTATATCCCATCCCCTGAGGAACGCCTAAACCAGTATCCGCATGAACTGTCCGGTGGCATGCGCCAGCGGATTATCATTGCGATGGCGCTGCTGCTTGATCCCGAACTGATCATTGCAGATGAGCCAACTACGGCGCTGGATGTGACCATTCAGGCGGATATCATGGAGTTGCTGCTGGAACTGTGTCAGTCCAACAAGGTCGGTCTGATCCTGATTACACATGACCTTGGTGTGGTTAGCCAGATGACCGAACGGACCCTGGTGATGTATGCCGGCCGACTGATCGAAGCGGGCCCCACCCGTGAAATCATCAACGATCCGCAGCACCCCTATACGCAGGGCCTGATCAATGCGCTGCCGCAACAGACGCTGCCGGGTCAGCGACTAAAGCAGATCCCCGGCAATATGCCCGGTCTGGCATCTATCCCACCGGGTTGCCCGTTCAGCCCGCGTTGCGAATATGCGGTCGACCATTGCCGCAAGGTCTTGCCGGAAACGGTCAGCTACCGTCAGGTCGAGGTCGCCTGTCACGAAGTCTCCCGCCTGCAGAATGCCAGCCTTGAGGAGGCAAGCGTATGACCACCCAAACACAAGACAGTAAACCATTGCTTGAACTGAAGAACCTTGAAAAACGCTTTGAGCTGGACAAGGGGTTTCTGGAAACCATCAAGCTGCGCGGCGGTCGCATCACCCGGGAAAAACGCGCTGTTCATGCGGTGAACAATGTCTCGCTTAGTGCTGATCGGGGAGAAGCTCTGTGTATTGTCGGTGAATCGGGCTGCGGCAAATCTACCGTCGCTCGTCTGGTAGCCGGGCTGCTGACACCGAGCGGCGGCGAGATCCACTATGATGGTGAACGGATTGATGATTGCTCACGCGGGGAGATGATGCCTCTGCGCAAGAAGATGCAGATGATCTTTCAGAACCCTTATGCTTCTCTCAATCCGCGCATGACGATTCAGCAAGCGCTGGAAGAGCCGGTTCGCCACCACAACCCCTCTCTGTCGCGCGGCGAAGTTCGCGACAAGGTCTCAGAAGTGATGCGGTCTGTAGGGGTGGATCCCAGCTGGTCCAGCCGCTATCCGCATGAGTTCTCTGGCGGGCAGCGCCAGCGGATCGCCATCGCGCGCGCGCTGACGGTGGACCCTGAGTTTATCATCGCAGATGAACCTATCTCAGCGTTGGACGTCTCGATTCAGGCGCAGGTTCTGAACCTGATGCTGGAGGCGAAAGACCAGCGCGGTTTGACCTATTTCTTCATCACCCATGATCTGAGTGTTGTGGAACATTTCGGCACCCGCGTTGCGGTGCTGTATCTCGGGACATTATGCGAGCTGGCCGATACCCGGACCCTGTTTGAAAACCCGAAACACCCTTACACCAAGGCTTTGTTGTCGGCGGTCCCGCAGTTGAAAGATCAGGGGCAAAGCCACATCCGTCTGCAAGGTGAGATCCCGACGCCGATCAACTTGCCTCAAGGTTGCCCCTTCCAAACGCGCTGCGCATTTGCGAATGCTAGATGTCGCGAGTCGCGGCCACGGCCGCTGCGTCAGGCAGACGGCAGCACCGTTGCCTGCCACGCAGTCGAAGAAAATAGGCTAGACAGCTAAACACCGGAACCCCCGGCCCACTGGATGACCCCAGAACGGACCTAGGCAAGTTGGATATTATCTGGCTCAGAGATTTTGAAGCGCTGACAACGCACAAGAACTTTTCGCGCGCAGCGGAAGACCGCAATGTCAGCCAACCTGCATTCTCCAGGCGCATTCGTGCCCTGGAGGATGAGGTTGGCGTGAAGTTGATCAACAGGCAAACTTTCCCACTGTCTTTGACACCGGCTGGGGATGTGTTCCTGTCGCAGGCCAAAATTATCCTGCGCACGTACTCGGAAACACTGGAACGCTGCCAGACAATTGATGCTGCGGGTGAAAACGTTATTCGGTTTGCGTCGTCACAGTCGCTTTATATGACACACTTCCGTGACCACATCGAACCTCTGATGGAGGCTGGCGGGCTGGATGTTGATCTCAACTCGACCAGCTGGGCAGCAGATCAGTTTGTGACGGCACTGCAGCAGCGGTATTGTGACGTCATCCTGACCTATTGGCATCCAGCCATGGATTTCCTGTCACCGCTGGAGGTCAGCAAATGCGACTATCTTACGCTGTCAGAGGACGAATTCATCCCGGTTTCAAAAACCGATGCCGACGGCAACCCGCTGTTTGATCTGCGCCGGGATCCCAAGCGGCAGATACCCCTGCTGTCATATGGCAGTGCATCGGCTCTGAGATCGGTTCTTGACCATACTCTGCGGCAGCAAATTTCGCCGCCAAACCTGCTGGTGGTGAACCAGAATTCTCTGGCCAACTCGGTTAAGGCAATGATCCTTGAAGGTTTCGGGTTAGGATGGCTACCTCGCAAACTCTGCCAAGCCGAACTCACCGAGGGTCGTCTGGCGGTTGCCGGTGAAGAAGCGTTTGTGACTCCCCTATCGGTCCGCCTTTATCGTGAGACGGAGAATAGCAAACCCACGCTGAATAGCCTGTGGCGGCGCATGAGCGATAGCGCGATGTCGATCACCTGATTTTCGAAGCGTTACTCTGTCGTTATCTCTGATCGCCATGATGCGACCTATATTTCATCAGTCCGCTGGTGAGCGCGCCCAGTTCAATCCAGTTAAAATTGAGCGCAGGCGGAATACAGCCAAACTACCGCTTTGCGAGTGTTTATGTTTTGACTTCACGCAAAAGGCGCATAAAAGAGGTGCTGAGTGCGCTGACCAGGGGTGGCGGCGTGCCTTTGTATAGCGGTGCTGTTGTCTTTGGCGCCCTATAGTATCTGAAGGGGTAACCATGGATATCAGTCAACTCAAGACCTTTGTCACCGTGGCAAGGGAGGGAAGTATTACGCGCGCGTCAGAACTTCTGTTTCGCAGTCAACCTGCCGTCAGCGCCCATATCAAAACAATGGAAGACACGCTTGGCCTGTCATTGTTCCAGCGCACACCACGTGGAATGAGCGTCACCACGGATGGTCAGCGGCTCTTGGTCGAAGCGCGGCAGTTGCTCGACAATCACCAGAAGTTTTTGGAAGAAGCTTCTCGCCTGCGTGGTCGTTTGGCCGGTCAGCTACGGGTCGGCGCCGGGCGCAACCTGGGATCAACTGAGGTGAGCCGCCTGCTCGCAGATCTGTCGAAGAACTTCCCGGATCTGGAAGTCGCTTTGCAACATGGCACATCCTCCAGCGTGCTGGACGATATTCGCAACGGGCGACTGGATGCCGGCTTTTTCATTGATCCAGATGAGGCTCACACAGATCTTGAAACGCTCGAAATCTCTCACTTCAGCGTCTATCTTGCTGCGGCCCCGGATCTGGTATCAGAACGCACAGAACTTGACTGGGCTCGCCTCGAAGCCCTGCCTTGGATCTATCCAACGTATAGTTCATGCTGCGGTCGCATCGCAGAGCGCCTGTTTAAGGAAAACGGCATCCAACCCGCTCGCATCATCAATGTTGACGACGAAACAATCACTCGGACCCTGATCGCAAGCGGTGCCGGGATCGGGCTGGTTCACGTCAGTTCAGCGGGGACCGAACCGGTGAGCGGCGATATTACCCTGCTTCTTGAGGTGCGCAAATCCACACGGGTCCTGTTCGCCCATTTGGCGTCCCGTGCAAAAGACCCAATTATCAGCGCCGTACGCGAGCTGCTGAATACCGAACAGATGGCTATCTCTGCTTAACATCACGCCGCAATCACACTCGCAGACTGCCAGCCAAGCGGTGCTATTCACCCTTGCCAGCGCCCCAATATCGCTCTTTTTGCCGATCTCGGAGTATTATAATAAATATATTGCTGATTTCATTTGTGTGGATAAAGTTCCGACAATTACTGAGAATTGATTCCCAGTTTCCAAACCAAAATTACCCCCTGTAATTTCAACATGGAGCGCACAGATGAACCGCAAACTATACAGCCTATGTGGCCAAGACGGAAAACGTCACTACTCACCACATGTATGGAAAATCATTATGGCTCTTAATCATAAGAGGCTAGATTACGACCTCATCCCGGTCTCCTTTGCAGATATCTCAAGTATTGAGGATGGGAGCTTTAGCAGCGTTCCTGTGCTGCGTGATGGCAATACGGTTTTGGGAGAGAGTTTCGACATTGCCCGATATCTCGATGAAACCTATACTGATGCCCCCGCCCTGTTTGATGGCAGGGGAGCGGTAGCGTTGACTCGTTTCGTGGAAAGCTACTGTAAGACCGTCCTCCACCCCAGCCTCGCAACCATCGCTGTCATGGATATGCATAATCTGATGTCACCGGCTGACCAGGTCTATTTCCGATCTGCACGCGAACGCCGGTTTGGTATGCCACTTGAGGCTATGGCCGAAGGTGGTGAGGCCGAACGCGCGCTGCTGCCGGAAAAACTTTCCCCGGTACGCGATCTGCTGGCGACCCAAGATTGGCTGTCGGGGACGACGCCTGCCTATGCAGATTTCACCCTTTTCGGGACCCTTCAATGGTGTAACGTATGCTCACCTAACACTCTGTTTGAAAAAGATTGTATCGTTTCAAACTGGTTTGATCGCTGCCTTGACCTTTACGATGGCGTTGGTCGGAATCCAGGCCAGCCAAACTGACGCTGACAGTGGCCTTCGTGGTTTCTACCCTCTTATTATTCTGGCGTATTGTCGTCGCGGACCTCAAGATCCGTGACGGCAGCTATAAGATATACCCAACTGACCAAAGCCTGTTTCGCCTCCCGAGAGTGAAGCAGGCTATCTTTTGTCTCCAAGCTGACGATCTGATTATGTGAGCGGCATTTCGCCTATTTATCGAGCAGCAGCTGGATATCACACGCGAGCGATACTGAGAATTTTCGCTTTTTCAAGTTATTTTCGAACTGATCACCCATTCATCATCATAGCTGAGGAACAACATCAGGTTTTTCGAATTGTTCCGAGAAGCCTTTACCGTTTCGATAGAACCAAGAAATCAGATTCGTTGAAACGGTGACCCAGGGCTAGCTCAAACTTAAAGAAGAACCCACCGCAATAATTATGAAAACTTACCCTCATCTGAATACCCGAATGAAATTCTGGTAAATTAATAAGGTATAAAAATACCCTCCCATCAATACCATTTAGCGGAAAAGACGAGTGATGGATCTTCAAATTGAAAATAACGCCGACGCCGAGTATATTCCGCACCCCCAAACATTCGGCTGGGTGAAACAGGTTCATACGCTGGGCCCAGCCGGTACAAATTGTGAGCGTGCAGCCCTATCCTGGGCATTGCGCCGGTGTCAGGGTGCTTCGGTAAAACTGCACCGAACGATGGAACAGGCCGCAGACAGTGTCGCCTGCCAGGATGGAGCGGTTTTGGTTGGCGTGGTGGCTTATCCACATCTGCACTCAATCATCTACGCCCATATCCAGAAGATGAAGCTGTTGGATGTGTTTATCATGAACACCGACAATATGGTCCTCGCCTCCCGCACTGGGGCAGAGCCCAAGATCTGCGCGACCCATCCGGCACCTGAAAAGCTGCTCCCGATCACGGTTGAGCGACGCTTTGTCTCCAGCAATGTCATCGCCGCGCGGGACTGCGCCGAGGGTCACGCCGACGGCTGTATCACCACGCTCTGCGCGGCCGAGAAATTCGGGCTGCCAATTCTGCGCAAATTTGGTCCCGTTCCTATGGGATTTACCATCCATGGTCCGCTGGAAAAACACGCCTGCCAGGACTGCACCCAGCACGCCTGATCCTGCCCCGACAATCTACACCAACAGGAGGGACATCATGTCCAACAAAGCCTTCGAAACCCCCGTCGAAATCCGTTACCGCGACACAGATTCTATGGGGCATGTCAGCAGCCCAGTTTACTACGACTACATGCAGTCGGCCTATCTGGAATACATGCATGACCTTCTGGAGCTGCCAAAGTCCGAGAAGCTGCCGCATATCATGGTCAAAACCTCCTGCGATTACGTCTCTCAGGCGCTCTATGGTGACAACCTCGTTGTTTGCAGCCGGGTGATCAGCTTCGGCGGTAAGAGCTTCGAGATGGAGCATGTGATGCATATCGACGACGACGATCGGCGCGTCGTGGCCAATGCCAAATCTGTCCATGTGATGTTCGACTACGACAAACAGGCGACCTATCCGGTGCCGGATGCCTTCAAGGAAAGCGTTGCGACTTTTCAGGAAACTGCCTGATCCCTGTTTGTGAGGACGAAGACATGCAATTGAACTGGACAGCCGAGCAGCAGCAAACTCGCACCGCCTTTGCGGCGATTGGGAAAATGGCCGACCCGGATGAGCTGCATCTGGGGCGGCGCGCTTTTGATCAACGTACCTGGGATCGGCTGACCGCCGCTGGTTTGTGGCGGATGATCGTGCCGCGCGAGTTTGGCGGGGACGGTCGGGATTGGTGGGGTTTTACTGCTGCGCTGGAAGGCCTTGCGGCCACCTTGCGCACCCCTGGGATGTTGCTGTCGGTGATCGCGCAGGCTGGAATGGTGCGCGCATTGGACCTCTACGGCAGCGACAGCCAGAAGCGCGAATATTTGGGCCGGATCCTAAATGGGGAGCTGAGTGCAACTGCAATTGCGGATCCTGACACCGGCACCGATGTGCGGGCAACATCGTCGCTGTTAACCCCAGGCCCCAATGAGACCTTCCGCTTGAGCGGCGCAAAATACAATATCGCGCATGCCCCGGTCGCCAGCTTCATTCTTGTTGTCTGCAAGCTGAGTGACCACGGCCGCGAAGGCATTTCGCTCGTATTACTGGATGCCGATAGCCCCGGACTGACGATCGGTGCGCAGGATCGCAAGCTGGGTAATCTGGACCTACCGACCGGCCAAATGCGATTTGATGATGTACCGCTCCACTATGGTCACCTTCTGGGCGAACCCGGAGCCGGCCTTCGTAACCTTGTGAACATCGTCTCCATGGGACGCCTGTACTATGGTCTGGTGGCGGCTTGGCTTATTGAACCTATGCTTACTGAGGCATTCGATTTCTCAAAGAAACGGACAACGTTTGATGTCCCGATCATTGAGCATCAGTACATCCAGAAGAAGCTGACCGATATTCGCATCGGCACCGAAAGCGCAAAGTGGGTATCCTACGGCGCCCTGCATCAACTGCTCAGTGGTGCTCCGGAAGCCGCGATGACCTGTTCGATTTCCAAACTCGTCGGTGCCGAAACCATCGTTGAGGGCGCGATGGAGCTGATGAAGCTCTACGGCAGCAAAGGCTACCACGAGGGACAAATTACCACCTTTCTACGGGATGCTCTGGCGTTTTGCAGCGTGGGCGGCACTGAGGAAATGCACCGTCGCAACATTTTCGGCCAGATGACCAGGTTGCACGCCAAGGCCACGAAAGCCGCAAATCCCGCGACACCCAAAACGCTGGAACCCGCCTAGAGCGGGCAAACTTGAATAAATAATGACTGGAGAGAGACGATGACCTCATCCCTTTGTGCCAAAGCTGCCGGAGCGGTCGCGGCCACAGCTGCGGCGCTGACGCTGATGGCACTCCCTGCCCTTGCGGTAGATAAACCTTCCGACGTGACACGTGCTGTGAGCAGCATTGACTGGACCGCCGCCACGTCTGCAATTGACGCGGCAAGTGCAGACGATCGAACCCTCACGGCTGCGTTTCTTGCCACCGAGCCTGATGGATTTGATGATATGGCAATGGCTGTCATGATCCTCGGGGCCAATACTGCTGCCGGTCTTCCAGCGTTTCGTGGGCAGGGTAATGCCTACGCTGCCTACTACCAGCTGGAGGGAGCGCAGGTCAGTGTCATGGGGAGCCGAACACACCTTGTGGACGTGCCCGGACTGTCCTTCAAACACGAATCCCGGTCCTACGAGTCCACTGGCGACGGAGCTGACCATATGCTCAGCCGCTTTGGAGGGACCTACACCCTGCGGATCACCTGTGATGCGCCGACCGAGGATGTGCGCTGTATCAAACCAGACTACCTTGCCGAACTGGCCGGGTCCCTCACCGTTGTGAAGGGAGCGGGACAATGAAGAAAAGCTCTACGACCCTTGCCTGCGGCGCTCTCGCCCTCTCCGCACTGATCGCCGTCACGCCCGCAATTGCAGATGATCGATTCAAGGCGCCCGGCGACCTGATCAAAGACACCGGTATTGGCCTTTCGATCGGGGCTGTCCTCTACCCCGACATGCGCTTCCCTCTGGAAAGTGGACCGGCCTATGCAAACTCCCACGTCTATGCGCCTGGTGGGTTTAAGGGGAATGGCGGAAGCCAGTGTGATACCGTTAACTACAGCTATCCGTGGCGCGACAATTTCTGCGAGCTGCGCCGTTCAGACCTGCCGGTCTGTGCATCCGGCGGCCATCAGGGACAAGATATTCGCCCGGCCACCTGCCAAACAGACACACATTGGGCAGTTGCAGTAGAAGACGGTGTGATCGCGCATGTAGGCCGCTTTGCCCTGACCTTACAAACGCCCTCCGGCACGCTCTACCGCTACGTTCACATGAATATGGACGATCTCGCCGTTGCCCCACTGGACAAGGTGTCCAAAGGGGATCGCCTTGGCAAAGTGTCAAATTCCTGGATCTCGGAACTGCCGATCCATCTGCATTTCGACGTCAAGGAAACGGTCCAGATCGGCGACGAAACGCGTTCAGTCTTTGTGCCCCCTTACAGCAGTCTGGTGACCTCCTATCGCCAACTGACAGACTGATCTGCCTGGCGGGAGAGGGGACCCCTGACCTCTTCCGCCTTTTTTCAGACGGGGGTGCATCCCAGTTGCATCAAGGAACTGCATTATGTCCGACACACTTTGGGTTTTTGCTTATGGATCATTGATCTGGGATCCCGGATTTGAACCAGCAGAGCAGCTACCCGCCCAACTCAGCGGCTATCAGCGCCGGTTCTGTCTGAACTCTCTGCGCTATCGCGGCACCTTTGCACAGCCCGGCTTGGTGCTTGCATTGGACGCCGCAGAAGACGCGGTCTGTAACGGCGTCGCCCTGGCGGTGCCATCCGGTCAGGAACCAGAGGTCCTGAAAGACCTGCGCGCGCGCGAGCTGTTCAATCCCGCGTACCGTGAAATCACGACGCCGCTTGCCCTCGCGGACGGTCGAATGGTTGAGGCACTCACCTATGTCGTCAATCGGGATCACGAGCAATATGATAACCACAGCCTGCCACGACAGGCGGAGATCATCGCCCATGCAGCCGGTGAACGCGGCCCCAACTGCGATTATCTGTGGAATACGGCCGATCATTTGCGCAATCTTGGAATTGCGGATGACAACCTCGACTGGCTTTCAGCAGAAGTGCGCGCGCTGCAGGCGGCACAGGGTGCCTCCAGTCACCGCTAAGCTGCAACGTCGGAAGGACTAAGGCGCAGCTGCCCCTTCGATAGAAAACGGATATCATGACCTAGGGCGACTGCAACCTTCGGGTCATGAGTAAATACGATCAAAGCCAACTGCTCCTGTGCCATAAGACGTCTAAATAGGTTGAGAATGGTATCTCGGGTATCGCTGTCCAGTGATGCCGTCGGTTCATCCGCAATCATGCAGAGCGGCCGCGATAGCAAAGCACGTGCAATGATCAGGCGCTGCGCTTCGCCTCCGGACAGATCCGCTGCGCGCTGTGATAAAAAGGCGCTGGAATGCGGCAGGCCGACTCTCCCCATCAGCCCTGCAATATCGATATCGCGACCCGCGCGGCCTAGGCGACGAAACAGTCGCTGGGCATCGTGTAGAACATCCCCCACACTCATATGTCGCGCCATTGCCCGATGAGGATGCTGCGCGACCAAAGCCAACTCCTGTGGGTGGCATATCCGAGGCTGAGCATCATTGCGGGGCCGCCACAAGATACGACCCTTCTGCAAAGGCTCATATCCGCAGAGCAAGCGGGCCAGCGTAGACTTGCCGCCACCGCTTTGGCCAAAGACCGCCAGACACCGTCCCGGCCGGACTGCAATTGAAATGTCACGCAACACCTGCGTTCCGGCCTGTCGGTAAGATAGATTCTGAACCACCAGCCCCGGCGGGCTCGTCGGTAGCGGTTCTGGCCTTGGAACCAACGGGGCGATGCCCCGTGGCGCCGTCGTGCACGGGCGGCAGACCATAGCACGCCTGTCGGGTTGCATCAGCATCTCGACTGCAGCGCCGCGCTCCACCAGCTGTCTATCATGCAGGATCACCATGCGATCTGCCATCTGGCCCGCCAGATCAAGATCATGAGTGATCAGCAATTGGCTGCGCTGCGCCTGCCCCGCGCTAAGAGCTGCAACTGCCAGTGTTCGATTGCTGTGATCCAGCGCAGCAGTAGGTTCGTCAAGGATCAGGACCTGCGGATCACGTGCCAATGCCAACGCTGTCAGAACCCGCTGGATTTCGCCACCGCTAAGGGTCGCGGGATATCTGTGCAGGATGCGCTCTGGAATGTTGAACCGCTTGCACAATAACAAAGCCAGGGAGGTCCGTCGGCGGCTGTTTGGCAGCAGCTCCACCACATGTTGCAGAACGGTCTGATGCGGGTTTAACGCGTCCGACAGGGCCTGCACGATCAGGCTTAAACCCGTTCGCCGCAGTTTGCGCTGATCTGCACGCGGCGCACGTAGCATATCAACCCCCAGCACCTCAGCCCTCCCTGACCAGCTGAACCCGTCCCCGTTTTGATCAACCATATCCACATGACGGCCTGGCAGCACACCGAGCAACAGCCGCGCCAGCGAGGTTTTACCGCTGCCGGAGGCCCCGAGCAGTGCCAATGTCTGCCCTTTGGGTACCTCAAAGGAGACATTCCGGAAGATCACGCGGGGCCCATGCCAGAGACAGAGTTTATCGACCCGGATCAAAATGCAGGTCCTAAAACCGCGGCAGAGCGCAAGCGCCGGTCACCCTGTGTCAGTGTCGCATGTAACAGCAGCGACAAAAGCGCCGCCGGCGGCAACAGGAGCCAGATCCAAGCATCGGTATAGAGCTGATCCATTGCAGATTGCATCATGCTCCCCCAGGTTAATAGCCGCGGGTCCGTCAGGCCCAAAAACGCCAGACCCGCGGACTTCAACGCGGCCTGTCTGATGTTTTGCACCATTAGGGCACCCAAAAGTGGGCGCAGCGCTGCAAAAAGATGCCAGCGCCAGCAATAGACCCACCCTGCCCCCATCACGCGGGCATATTGAACATTTTCGCGCAGAGCTTCTCGCCGCAGAACCGCCGCGGCCACCCGCACGTCGTCGCTCCAACCTGTTAGTACCAACAGAAGAAACAAGGCCATGAAGCCAGGGCTCACCAATGCCGCAATAAGCAGGAGAAGCAGCATGGTCGGAACCACCTGCAATATATCCACACACCGCAATACAAGCGCCGATAAAAACGAGCCGCCGAACACCACAAGGCTTGCAGCACCCACGGCAAGGCTCACCGTCACCAGCGCTGTTGCTAAGGCCAGCGTTAGCGTGGTCGGCGTGGCAAGGATCAGCCCCGTCAACACGTCCTGCCCGATCTCATTTGTGCCCAGCCAATGCCCCAGCCCTGGCGGCGCCAGCACCTCTTTGCTGATACGATATTCGAGCAACCCACCTGCCCCAGCTAGCCAGATGCCAAGGCACAGCAGGATGACTGCCGCGAGAAGCGGCCTCCGTCGCGATGTCAGCAGCATCTAACCACGCCTCGCAAGATGCGCAGACAGGCCATCAATCAACCAGTTCATGAGCAGGACAACGCCGGCCATAAATACGACTGCCCCCTGCAACAGGTCATAGTCCCGATCCAGGATGGCGCTGTAGATCAGATACCCAGTGCCCGGATAGGAAAAAACGATCTCCACAAAAAACACGGCGCTCACCAACCCGGTCAATGTGTCGCTTAGCCGTGACAGGCAAGCGGGTATCAGGCTGCGTCCGATATAAGCCCATCGAAGACGCCAAGGCGAGATCCCGCGTGCCCGCGCATTCACGATGAAATCACGTTGGGTTAAATTGAGTGTTTCAGCCCGCGCTAGAAAATAAAACCGCGCCAACTCATGCAGCGCCAACGCGAGCATCGGAAGGATCGCGTGACGCAGAACGCCCATTGCCCGCCCAAAGTACTCCGTCGAGGGGAAAAGTGGCTCCGCCCCACCAGTCGGCAGAATGGGCCACAGAATGCCAAACACAAGAAGCAGCAAGACCGCCCCGGTGAATGGCGGCAGGCTTGCCAGAATGGTCACAACAGGCGTGACCCAACGATCCACAGTTCCACCGGGCTGCTGCCCGGCCTCAATCCCAGCCAAAGCGCCACCAATGAGAAAGACCGGCATCGCGCCTAAAATTAACAGTCCTGTCCAGGGCAAAGCGGTCAATAACAGCTGCAGAACCGGGGCCGCATGGGGAATTGAATAACCCAGATCACCAGAGAACAGCTTGCCCCAGTACTCCCAGACCTGAGAGGCAATCCCGCCGCCCAGTCCCATCGTTTCCTGCAATTGCTGCACCTCACCGGTTCCAAGACCCCGCGCGAAATCCGTCGACAGCATGACCTCCAGCGTGTCGCCCGGCATCATCCGCGAAAGCACCGCGCATAGCACAATGACAAAGCAGAAGATCAATAGCCGCAGAACGAACCCGCCGAGGAGGCGCGAAAACCTTTCAACAGCTAGCGATCCTGCTCCTGTGATCTCCGTCGGCACCGGGTGGTCCAGCAGCGAGGGGGAGGCATTGTCCACCAGATCACTCCAGGAATATGGATTTGTGAAGCGCTGACGGAATGCCAATGGCCACGCCGCCCGGCATAAATGGGGCTGACAGTTTGTCATTAAATACAGTTGCCATCAGCGGGTTGACCAACATGTAAGACGGAAGGTTCTCTGCATAAAGCTGCTGAAATTTGGCCAGGATCTCTTGGCGTTCGTCCTGGCTCTGAGCAACAGCCTGCGCCTTGATCAGGCCCGCCATCTTAGGGTCCGCAGGGAAACGGTCGCTGTTCCAGCCGCGTCCGAAGACTCGGCGGCGGATATTGCCCGGATCGCCCAACGTGCTGGAAGAGTACAACGTCAGATCATAGTCTCCGTCAGCCACCATACTGCGCAGAGAGGCGACCTCCATGACCCGAAGATCAACCGCGAATCCGAACGCTTCCAACTGTTCAGCGATCACTCTGGCGGGCTTCACCTCACGGCCATCCGTAAGGAGCCGCAGGCGGATCTCCCCGTCCTGCGTTTGCCAACGGCCGGCGCTGCTCTGCGTCCACCCTGCAGCCAAGAGCAGGTCGCGCGCCCGAGCAGGATCATAGGCATAACCCTCTGTTACGTCCTCACTTTGCCATTTGGACCCAGGCTGAAAATAACCGGTCTCAGCAAGCTCAGCGACCCCGGGAAATGCAATCGCCAAGAGCGCAGAACGATCAACGGCATAGGCAATGGCTTGGCGCAATTCCTTCGTCTGAAACTGCCCACGATGATTGAACCCCAGCCGCAATACATGGTCGCTTGGCGAGGTTTCAACAGCAAAGCCAGCGCTCAAAGCCTCAGGAAGGCGATCCGGGGGCAGGTATGAAATCACATCCACCTCACCTGCGCTCATCGCCTGAAGGGCGGCATCGGGCCCCATCTTAACAATCCAGATCTGCGCGAACCGTGGCTGCCCAAGAGGGTGATCTTCGGTTGCCTCCAACCGATAGCGTCCCTGCGCCTTGTCGTAGGCGGCCAATCGATAGGGACCGCTGCCAATTGCGGCGTCAGGCGTGGCAAATCGAAAAGGATCTTCCACACCCTCGTAGATATGCCGGGGCAGGATAGGAATTGCGGAAAACAAACCCTCGACCAAGCCATATTCTGCGCGTTTGGTATGGATGCGCAAATCATGGGCGCCCTCGACCTCAACCCCGGCGAGCGATTTGACGGACCCGAAAACATAAGGATGCTCAGCCATATAGCCCAGAGTAAAGGCGACATCATCTGCGGTGACTGGCGTTCCGTCATGCCATTTCGCATCCGGTTGCAGTTCCAAATCGTAACTCAAGCCATCCTGAGACCGCGTCCAAGTCCGAGCCAGTCCCGGTGCCGGATTGCCATCGGCGTCCTGGCTGACAAGCGTATCAAAGATGTAACTGGTATAAAGATAGGCGATCCCGTTTTTGCGATGGACATAAGGCGCGAGCATGCCACGGTCGCCCTTGCTGTCAGTGATCACCAACTGCCTCTGACGATCCGGTTCTGCCGCCATAAGCGTATCAGCGCCCAAACCCGAATACTGCGCAGCGCCAAGCGCCAGTCCGACAGCCGCAGCATGGGCAAGGAAACGAGGTTGAATAAACCGGTAAACGAACGACATGAGCCTACTCTCTTCGTGACTGGAGCACTGTGATTGGCCGGGCTACCAACCGATGGTGGCATCCAGGCGGGCATCTTCCTGTGGGACGACGGGTTTCAGGTCCACAACCGGGGTGCCGTCAATGCAATCCAGCCCGCTGATCGTCAGGACCCCATCGGAGTGGTCCAGCAACTGAACCGCACTCAGACCAATGGGGTTGGGACGGTTTGGCGCCCGGCTGGCGAAAACCCCGCGTGCAATCTGACCTTCCCGCGCCTGCCGTACTCGCGCAGTGCGGTCGGATTTATGCAGCCAATAGAGCACCCAAAGATGGGAGGCCAATTCGATATTCTGTAGCGCATCGTGGTATTCAGGGCCCAACTCAATCCGGCTGGTGGTTGGATTGCGACGTCCAGACATCGGGCAATCTCTGACCTCTTCAAACCCGGTGCGGATTACACCAATTGGCCTGATCTCAAACGCCTCGGAGGGCACTGTCAGAAGTTGCATCGTATCAGTCATGGTATCTCGCAAACGGTATGTGGGAGGGAAAGGGCTGGCTTACCTGTCAAAACAGGTTTGGGCGGGCCACCGTCGAACGGTTGCCTCCTGATATTGCGCAGGCCAGCCATCGTAAAATCGGAAATATGGAGCCTACACCTCAGAAATTCTGAGGTCTGGGGCCTGTAAAGTTGAAACCCTGGGGCCAGCAGAGGGTTTGGAATTTATGAGACCCCGTCTCTGATAAATCGATTGGCTTCAGCCCCCTAACGGGCGGCATATCGGGACCTGACCCATGATCAGAGGACCTTCAGACACATGACCGATCAAAGTAACTCAGCCCCGCCACCCCCTTCACACCAATTGACCGGCGCTGGTCGACCCCTGTCACAACTGCTTCGAAACGGTCGCCCCCTTTGGACAGTGGTTCTGATCCTAATCTGCGCCGGACTGTCGGCTCTCGCGACCTCAATGTACCTGTCCCCTGATCTGGTGATTGTTGCCGCGCTTTCGATTGGTGCGATTGGTCTTTGGGCTACCGGTCTTGTGCCCGAGTATTGGACTGCTTTGGCCTTTTTTCTGGTCGCCGTGATATTCGGCGTCGCAGCGCCTGAAACCATCTTCTCTGGGTTTCACTCATCGACGTTTTGGCTTTTGTTCAGTGGCTTGGTCCTCGGGGCCGCAATCAAGCACACCACTCTCGACAAACGGGCTGCCGGTATTCTCGCGTTGCTGCCGCTACGCAGCTACGGTGGCCTGCTGACCGGCATCGTCGTCTTTTCGGTGGCTTTGGCCTTTGTGATGCCATCGTCCATCGGGCGGATCATGATCCTGCTTCCGGTGATCTCTGCACTGGCGGAGCGTGTCGGTTTCGGCGCTACCTCAAACGGTCGGACAGGGATGCTGGCAGTTGCCACCTTTGGCACCTTTGCCCCGGCCTTCACCATTCTGCCGGCGAATGCCCCGAATATGATCCTCGTTGGGATGTCGGAAACCATCTACGGGATCAATATCTCCTACTTTGACTATCTTCTGCTGCATTTTCCAGTGCTTGGCGTTGTGAAATCCGCAGTCCTAGTCGGGTTGGCCATGGTGATGTTTCCAGACCGCATCCCACCGCATAGTGTCAAGGTCGCCCCCGCTGCCCCGCCGTTTAGCCGTCAGGAATGGGTGTTGAGCATCGTGTTGGCGTTGTGCCTGGTGCTGTGGCTAACCGACCAGATCCATATGGTGTCCCCCGCATGGGTGGGTATGGCAGCTGCATTAATCTGCTTGCTGCCAGGAGCAGATCTCACGCGCAAAGGCTGCATCAACACTGATCTCAGCTACGGAGCCTTGTTGTTTGTCGCAGGCATCATGGGCCTCGGCGCCGTCATATCCTCCGCAGGACTTGGCGAAGCTGTAGTCGGGGCCATTACCGGAACCGTCGCCTTCGCTAGGGATTGGCCGGTGTGGAACACATCAATCCTGATTGGCCTGTCAACGCTGGTGGCGATGATAACAAACCTACCCGGTGTACCCGCTGTGATGACCCCACTTGCGGGCGAATTATCCGACGCTACTGGTCTGCCGCTCGAAACAGTCCTGATGACGCAGGTTGTAGCCTTTTCCAATGTCTTCCTTCCGTTCCAGGCGCCTCCACTGATCGCAGCCATTCAGGCCGGAAACCTGCCGGCGGGGGCGGTAATCCGGCTATGTCTCAGCCTCTTCCTCATCAGCCTTCTGCTGTTGGCGCCGCTGGATCTGCTGTGGTGGCATATCCTTGGAATGCTCTAATTCCGTTGATCTTGCCACGGTGAAGGCGCCCCAGAAGAAATACTGAGGGGCGCCTTCGGGACTTTCGATTTGTGCGAACGGTCAAAGCGTTTCTACCTGTAGCTGCACTTTTCACGGACGAGGTACTCCGATGTTAACCCTGACCCCATGGCGCCGCCAGCTGCTCTCGCACACCTGTCTCACCGGGCTGGCCACCGCGCTCTTTTTCACCGCCAGCGGATCAGCTCAGGCCGAATTAGCAGCTGATTGGCAGGAAACCGCAATGCGATTTGTTGTTGAGGAAAAATGGCCCGGCGCGCAACGCCAGCGCACGCTAGCATTGCTGCATGCCGCGATGTTTGACGCAGCAAATGCCGTTGAGGGCAACTATCATGCCTATGCATACGATGGTCCCCAGCAACCAGATGCCGATCGGCGTGCTGCGGTAACGCAGGCGGCCGTGGTTGTCATGCAGGCCCTTATGCCTGAGCGGGAGGCGGAGCTGACTACAGCTGCCGAGGCAATCCTAAGCGAAATCACAGATGATGAGGCCCGGGAGGCAGGTGTCCAGCTCGGCGCCCTTGCCGCAGAGGCGGTGCTCGAAAAGCGGGCGGCGGATGGCGCTGATTTTGCAAGCGATTTCACCCCTGGTCAGGCAGAAAACGGCGTCTACCAGCCCACCTCTGAGCGGCCGATGGTTGCCCCTAAAATCCGCAACATGCAACCTTTTGCTCTGACCTCGGCCAAGCAGTTCGACGTTCCACCGCCACCACAGCTCGACAGTTTTCAGTTTCAGCGTGATCTGGCGGAGGTCGCCAATCTCGGCGGCGCTGTATCGCAGAGCAATCCTGAACTGATCGCCATCGCAAAACTTCATGCCGGGTCCGGGTCCGGAGCGTGGAACCAGATCGCACGCGACAGCAGCCGGGCCTGTGCACTTCCACTGGTTGAAGAAGCCAGGACACTCGCACTGTTGAATATCGCTCTGACCGACGCACTGGTCGCCGGGTTCAACGCCAAATACACCTACCAGTTCTGGCGGCCAGAAACTGCGATTGCCGCTCTGGGCAACGGGTATGACCACCCGACACTGGACGCAATGGACGGCTGGACCCCCTTGGTGGCTGCCCCCATGCATCCGGAATACCCCTGCCAGCACTGCACCAGTGGCAGCGCCGCTCAGCAGGTCATGGAAACTGTCTTTGGTGCAGATGAGTTCACCTTCAGCTTTGAGGGAAAAGGCGGCTATAGCCGCAGCTATCAGACCTTCGCGCAATTCGCTGAAGAGGAGGCGGAATCGCGTGTGATCGGCGGCGTCCACTACCGCCGGTCAAACACGGTCGGCGACATGCTCGGCTATCAGATCGGCAGCCACATCAGCGCTGAATTTCTGACCCCGACAAACGCCGGTCCGGGCAAAGACAGTGCGGCAGCAACCGAGTGCGCGGGTGTTCTGACTTCCAAACTTTCGCAATAACACCGCCAGGGTAAGATGGTCCCCGCAGCAGGTTCACCTGTTGCGGGGCTTGCTGCGAATATGCCCACCACCAGCCAAGGAGCCAGACTATGACGCAGCCTGTCTCTGCCCGCATAGTTCTCGGTCTGAGCATCGGCCTGATCCTGATCAGCGGAGCTGTGGCAGCACACGAACCATGGCTGCTGACGCCCCAAGAGGTTCAAACCCTGTCACTGCAAAGCGTGCCCGAGTTGTTTCGCAGCCCGAGCCTATTGCTTGTCTTCGCCCTCTTCGCAACGCTCACCGTTTTCGCAGCCGTACTCGCGGGGCAACTTTTGCGCCCAACGGAAGACCGGCTTTTCAGGCGTTTGAGTCATCACAGTCGTGATTGGGGCCCGTTGTGCCTGCGTCTTGGTCTGGGGACGACCGTAGGCATGAATGCTCTGGGCGGGCTGCCCCGGCATGGCACTGAAACATGGAGCACACCGACACTATTTGTCCCAGATATGCAGCTAACGCTTATCTCAGGCTGGGAGTGGCTGGCGTTGCCGGCACTGATCACCTCTGTGTTGCTGGTATTGGGCCTTGGCACACGGCTGGCCGCTCTTGTCATCCTCGGTCTTGTTGGGTTTGGTAGCTGCCTCTTCTCCGTCGACTTCATCGCCTACTACGGCTTCCATTTTGCCGCGCCCGCGTTTCTCCTCCTGCATGTTGGCAGTGGCGCGCTCAGCCTTGATCGCCTGTTGCCGCCGAGCCTCCCACCGCTTTTACCCAACGCCCCCACGTTGGTCTGGAGCCTTGTTCAAGTGACCATGGGCGGAACCTTTGCAGCAATTGCAGTATTGGTGAAATTCCTGCAACCAACCCTGCTGATCGCTATTCTGGAGCACGGGAACATGTGGTTCTTCGGCCTGCCGCTATCGGTTGTTGCACTAATCATGATGGCCGTTGAGCTGATGGCGGGCATTCTTCTGGCTCTTGGACAATTGATACGGCCTATCTCTCTATTCCTGCTCGGTGCTTTCAGCTTTTTCGCAATCAGTCTGCAGGAAACGCCTTTGCTGCACGGCAATCTATATGGAATTTTTCTATTCTTCCTGCTGCATGGTGGCGCCCCTATTGATCTGTTTCAGCGGCGGCAAGTCACCCTCGCCGAAGCCCGAGGGATCTAGCGCAATGCTGCGAAGAGTGTTCTACATCAGCATGCTTGCCGCGACCCCGCTCATCGTCATCTGTGCCTGCCTGCCGCAGATCAAACAGCTGGAGGCCCTGCCCGCTCAACTGTTTGTCACGCTTCCCGCTCACCATCCGCAGCCGGACCTTCAGGTCAGCAGCATCTACAACGCGGAAGACGGTTGGCGCCTGCGGATCGAGGTCGAGAATTTTACGTTCACTGACCTTTGCGTCAGCAATGCCACCGACTTGGCTCGGGGGCATGCCCATGTTCATCTTGGCAACAAAAAACTCGCTACTGCCTATCAACCGGATATCGTACTCAGACATCTACCAACCGGGCAACATCAGGTTACGGTGTCCCTTCGCACACAGGATCACCGGGTTCTTGGGCGTCAAGAGGGCGGGATATTTGCAGCTACGGTCACGATTAATGCGCTCTAATACGCAGCAATCCGGCGCAGCTGCATCTGCGCCGGATTGTTTCAAATCCTTATTGGCCGACATCAGCGGGCTGTGGGCAGCCGATTTTGCAGGATCTGCACAACCTGCTCCGGATCGGGCAGCGAGTGATGTCCGTGCTGAATCTTCAGCAGCGGATCATAGTTCTCCCGCCAAACCGGTTCAAACACCTCATAGCCGTCTTCGCGCAGCTGGGAGACGTTGCGACGCACCGCCGGCTTTTCCCACATCGGGCCGCCCATGACAGGGAACAGCAACACTGGGAAGGTCGCCGCCAGAATTACTGTGGTCAGGCGGTTTTGCGAGGATCCATGTGCTATCGCAGACAGCGTGTTCGCGGTGGTAGGCAGGATGGCAAGGATATCGTGATCCGCAACAATGCGACCCGGTTTATCGGTGGGCCAATCCTTGGGATTATCACCGCTGATCACCCGATCCAGAAACAACGCAACCGCGTCCATATTCACGAATTTCGTCGCAGTAGGCGTAAACAGCGCGGTGAGTTCACAGTCGATCTCGTTCTTGATCTCCCGCAGGTATAGCGGCAGCATGGTGGCATCCAGGGAACCCGTAACGCCAATCAGGATACGCGGGCGCGCAGCAGGGCCAGTCGCAGTGTCAGTCATTGAAAATGTCCTGTTATCAGTTGGTTAATATATATTATTCAGCCGGTTGCTGAAGCGGGTCCTGTGCCCTGTGAGGTGCGGCTCCCGTACGCTGAGCGACTTTATGGTCACTCACGTTGTCCTGCGAAACCGGCGGCCAACTCTTCATCACCAGTGTCAGCAGATCGAACCGCGCGACCACCGCACCGCAGGCATTCAGAACGCAACAGTCCCAACGCACATCCCCAAAGGGGGCAGAGGCGCGCGGTGTGATTTCCTTGCAGGTCACACGCACATGCAGGCAATCGCCGAAATACACCGGCGCGTGAAACCGCAGATTGTCCGAGCCTATATTGGCCAGAACCGGACCTGGCGCAGGGTCAACCAGCAGCCCGTTCGCAAAAGAAACCACCAATTGCCCATGCGCGACACGGTCGTCAAAAAACGGGTGCGTGCGCGCGGCTTCCCGGTCCATATGGGCATAGAAAACATCCCCCGTAAAATGGGCAAATTGCTCGACATCCTGTTCGGTAATCTGTCGCGTTTCAGTGATGAGCTGATCTCCGATACGCAATGTTTCCAGAGATTTACGGAACGGGTGTCCGTTATGCCTGGTCTGTGCTCCCTCGACCCATCGGCCTGTGAGCGCGGTCAGCAGCTGTGGTGACGCGTGTATCTCAGTCCGCATCATATAGGCGGCGACAGCGTGGCGAATATCCTCTGCACCGCAGACCTGTGCGTGATGCGTCGCTGCGAACAGCCGCGGCACTGATGGATCCGGTGACATCTCCAAGGCCTGACGCGCCATATCACTTCCGCAAATTCGGATCTGACCTTCCGCCGATGTCAGGCAGGCCGCAGCCTCCTGTGCCAGCGGACTATCGTTGGTGAAGACGTTTGAGTAGCGCGAGCAGGGCGCCAGATTGGCAAGCGCGATGGCGTCACATAGGCTGTCGTAGGCCATAGCCGTCGCGACGGGTCCCTGAACAAAGGTATGGTGAACATCAGGCGTGTTCGCAGGCTGGGCGCAGTGCAACAGCACCGGCGACAGAAAAGCCCCGCCTGTCTCAACCGGTGTTGTAATCGGTTCGGATACGAATTCTGCCCCATGACGCAATTCATCCAGTGCCTTCTGCACCGTCTCAAGATGCCCGCGTGAGACCAACGCCCCCATCTGGGTGGCCGCATCATCCGGCAATCCGACGATAGTATCCGCCAGGGTTGCCGCCAGATCCCTGAGGACCTCGGCCTCACGGTGGCGCGGCAGAAGAATACGGCGCACTGCGTGACGCCGCTGACCGGCCCGCAAGATCAATTCACTGCGGATTTCCTGCAGGAAAAACCGATATTCTTGACTGCCGGGGGCCACATCGCTGCCGAGGATGGCTGCAGACAGACCTGTTTCACAGGATTGCAACCGCACCAGACCAGCAGCCACCGCGGGGTGCTGCCGTAGTTTTTGGGCCGTACTGCGGGATCCCGCAAAGCTGATTGCGTCTCCTGCGGACAGGCTGTCCAGAATCTCCAGCGGCGGGCTGTATACCAATTGCAAGGCCCCGGTGGGCAGGATCTGGCTGTCGTGGATCAGCTTCACCAGGCGCTCGCTCACACAGGCAGTGACCGGGTCGGGACACACAATACACGGTACACCAGCGATGAGTGCCGGCACGATTTGCTCCAGAAGCCCCGAAACCGGATTATCCAGCGCTGTCATATGTAGCGCAACACCAGACAGCGGGGCGAGGATTTGCTGGCGGCCGGTGGTGCTGCCCGGTCCGATACCATCCCCAAGGTGCAGGACCGGCGCATTGGGCAGTGACTTCAATGCCTGCCCGGCCAAGGCCGATAGGCGCGCAATACCGCCATCAACATCCAGCGCACAGTCGTGCCGTGTCGCACCGATGGTCAGGCTTTCGCGATAGAGTGCAGAGCGGTTGTCCTTCAGAACACGTGCAACAGCCCGCAGTTGCTGCGCGCGATCCTGAAATCCCAATGCCCGCAATGCAGGCCCTCCAACCGCTCGAGCGAAATCAACGGCCTGAGTCCCGTCATCGCAGTCATAGGCAAGCACAGCATTCGGTTGATCGGTTGCCGCATCAGCAAAATTCTGCGTCTGCGCGCCACAGTGATCCCATCGCTCTGCAATCAGGCTTTGAAGGAAACGGGGTCGTTTTACATGATCAGTCACTTCAAAGCCCTCTTGCTGTTCAATCGCCGGATGATGCGGTGTCCTGATAACCGGGACCTGGTCCAGCGGCTCAACTCGCCAGAAAGGCCCGATCATTCAGCCGCTAGGGTTCATCCAAAGCGCGCGTTACATCCAATCGAAACTTTGAAATCTGCGCCTCAGGATTTCTGAGGCTGACGGATGCTTTGACCATCAGACTTTTCTGATGCCCTACCTCACGATTTTCGATGTGCAATTTTGACCTGTCGCTGCGAGCTTGCCTACGGATGGAAGGCGCTCTGCGTGTTGGCCCCTCCAGGTTGAATGCACCGCTCTGAAAAGAGGAACAATGCCATGACCGATGCTATCTCGGCGCAAAACCTGGGACAGACGGTTCTAGGCGGTACTGAACACATGGCTCGGCAGATCTGCGTGGCGGGTGTGTCAGGGCTTGCAGGCGCCCATATTGCGCGCGCTGCCCTTGCGTTGGGATGGCATGTCACCGGCACATTGCGAGACGCGACAGACAGTGCAAAGACTCTTCCTCTCATGGCCTTGCCCGGCGCCCGCGACAGGCTCCGCCTGGTATCCGCAGACACCGCCCAGCCCGAGAGCTTCACCGACGCGTTGACGGATAGCGATGCCTTGGTCATTGCCTGCCTGCCATCCATTCGGAGCGGCCCGGACGGGACCCCTGCAAACGATCTGGATCCGTGTGCCGGGATGGCGCATTGCGTAACCCCTGCAAAAACAGCCTGCCGAAACCTAATCACAGCGGCGGATCGCAACGAAGTTCGCGATATCGTGCTCCTGTCGAGCACCGCCTCAGCAGACCCAAACCCGCCCCCTGCGATCAAGGACGAACTACAGCACCATTCTGACCTTGAGCACCAGATTGAACATGGGAAATTCATCGCGGCTCAGAAAACCGCAATGGAGATTGCCGCGACACGTCTGGCACAGGACCGTGACTTGCGTCTGGTTATTTTGCTCTCGGGTATGATCCTTGGCCCCGGGCTACTGCCTTGCCATGATCAGGGTCATGTGTTGGACCATCTTCGTGACATGGCAGTCAAGGGGCGTCCCTGGCATCGCAATATGCCCAATGGGTCAATGTCACTGATCCATCCGGCGGATCTAGCCAAGCTATGTCTGGCGGCTCTGCAAAAACCTGAAGCGGAAGGTCGCTACTTTGCCGTCGCAAAAAGCTGGCAGTGGTCTGATATTTATAATGAATTATCCAAATTCACACCCAAAGGCGCCTTGCCCACCGCTGTCCCCGAGGGGACAATCCCCGCAGCGGCCACAGCGTTTGATTTCACCAGACGGGACAGCCTTGCACCGCCCCGCAACGGGTTACCGGAGATGGTTGCCGACTTTTATCAGTGGCTGGATGATCGCGCCGAACCAAAGCTGGACCGTCTGCAAATCAGCGCTGAACCGGTAGGCGCAGTGGTCAAGTAATCGGCTTATCTGGACAGGTCAGCCTGCAGTGCAGCACTTGGGAAGCAGGTCGCCCGCCGTCCGGTTGCCTCCTGCCAGCGGCCGATCGAACGCCGCGTTTTGAACCCCGCGAGCCCATCTGCGCCGCCAACATCGTGGCCGCGCCGTTCCAGACCGCGCTGCATGGTCGCCACATCAGACCGCAGCATGCTGTCCACCCGACCCCAGGCACCCCGGAAATCCTGCACGCCAAACTGGATGCGATCCCCAACATGCCCGACAAACAACGCATAAAGATCGCTCTTGTTGTACTCTTTCAGCACATAGAAATTCGGTGTCACAAGAAATGCCGGCCCGTTGCGACCCGCAGGCATCATCAGATAGGCCACCCCATCGCGTTCATGCACGGGAAAGGGTCGGCCTGAAGCGCGGCGAATGCCTAGCTTCTCCCACACGCGAATACTCTGTCCTTGATCAGGGCCTTCCAGAGAACAGGATACCGACGCGGGCACAGAAACCTCAAACCCCCAGTCGCGAGTCTTGTCCCAGCCGTGACGCGCCAAATACCCCCCGATTGAGGCGATTGTATCCGCTTCTGAGCGCCAAATATCGGCGCGCCCATCGCCATCGCCATCTTCGGCAAACTTGAGGAAACTGGACGGCATGAACTGTGGCTGCCCAAGCGCGCCCGCCCAACTGCTCCGCATTGCCTGTTCAGGTGCATGTCCGGCCTGAGCGATCTGCAATGCGGCAATCAATTCCTGGCGAAAATAGTCTGCGCGGCGGCTCATAAACCCCTTAGTGCCCAAAACTTCAAAGACATTGTGGGGGATCTTTGCCTGACCATAGCCGCTTTCGCGGCCCCAGATCGCCAGAATGATCCGCCCCGGCACGCCAGTCCTGCGTTCGGTTTGCTGCAGGGCGGTCGCGTGCCGCTTCGCCATTCGGCGCCCCATGGAGGTTGCGCCATCAACAGAACCGCGGTTGAAATATCGTCCTGGAGCGCCAAATTCCGCCTGGCGTTGGCGGCGGGGCGAAGTCACTTTGCTGCCGGGCGGCACCAGGTCCGGCAAATCCCAGTTCAAACTCACTCTGGAAAAGGCCGCATCAAATGTCAGGCGCTGGACCCCGGCCGCCCGCGCCTCGGGCCAAATATCCTGTGCCAACCACTGCTGAAACTGCCTCTCAACCTGTGCACGATCCACCGCCCGCGCAGGACCATATGGCAACGCAGATAGGATCAGCAGCAGCGATAGCAAACGAAACAACATCTCAGACACTCCATCCGGTTGATAATTGGGAGGCGGCCCGCATCATATCGGCGGCGCGGCAACTCGGCACCGTCCTGCTCACCTGATTTCATCCGGCGGAGACCGGAATTTCAAGGCTGACTTTCTTGCGCCCCATCACCACGGAAGTTCGGAAACGTCGCACGTTTGAGTCCTCGAAAAACAACCGCTTGGTCAACTCTTCAAAGGCCTCCATGTCCGATGCGGTGCAGATAAGACAGAAATCCGCCTCGCCCGTCAGATAGTAACACTGCTGGACCATCGGTTCGGATCCTGCGCGGCGAGTGAAGGCGTCAATCTGGTCCAACCGCTCCCGTTCCAGTTCCACCATTACCACAAATGTCATTGGCATACCCACCTTGGCCGGGTCGACCAATGCTATTTCATCCGTGATCACCCTGCGCTGGCGCAGCGATTTCAGGCGCCGCTGGACGGAGGCCGCAGACAGCCCTGCCTGAGCCGCCATCGCCTCAAGCCCAAGCCGCGTGTTGCGTTGCAGGAGGGTCAGAAGCGTCACATCCGCCTTATCGAGTCTTTCGCCCACAGAACCTCACCAATATGCAATATTTTTTCGTATATGGTCTGACATTGATCAGAACATAGCAATACTCTTGTCTAAACTGTCGGAATGAACAAGATCAATGTCACGCTCGACCCCGCCAAACCACAGCAGATGCTGCAGGCCTGCCCGGCATATCGCCCCTCACCGCTGGCCCTGCATGAGGTGGCCGGCAAGCAGGTCTGGATCAAGGATGAAACCGATCGGATGGGTCTTGGCGCCTTCAAAGCGATGGGGGGTGTCTACGCCGTCGCCGAATTGCTGATGCGTGAAACCGGGCTGACCGAAAACGACCTGGCCAGCGACGCCGGGCGGGAGGCGGCGTCACATGTGACCTTCGTCTGTGCGAGTGCAGGGAACCATGGCATGGCCGTTGCCGCCGGAGCGCGGCTTTTTGGAGCGGCTTGCAGGATCCATCTCGCCGATACCGTCCCTGAGGACTTCGTCCAGCGGCTGCGCGCCAAAGGTTCCGAGGTCATCCGCTCCGGTGCCACCTATGAGGACAGCATCGCAGCAGCCATCAAAGACACAGAAGGAAGCGGTGCAGTTCACCTCGCCGATGGGTCCTGGCCCGGCTACACAGAGCCCCCCCGACTGGTGATGGAAGGCTACACGGTGATCGCGCAGGAAATGCGCGACAGTTTCGCAAGCTCGGGCCAATGGCCGACCCATGTTTATCTGCAGGCCGGTGTCGGCGGATTGGCTGGTGCGATGGCCTATATTATCCGTGCCAACTGGGCGGTTCAGCCCGAAATCATCGTGGTTGAACCCGACGCGGCGCCTTGCCTTCAGCATAGTGCACACGCAGGTAAAATGGTGACGGTAGAAGGACCAGTCTCCAATATGGGGCGTCTGGATTGCAAGACACCCTCACTGCTCGCCTACGAAATATTATCCAAGGCAGCCGACCGATACGTGACCATCTCTGATACAGCGGCGCTCAGAGGGGTCGAGGTCTCCGCCACGCTCGGGATTGCTAGCACCCCATCCGGCGCCGCCGGGTTGACGGCTCTGGTTCAGGATCTGGAAGCGGGCACATCTCCTGACATGCGGCCACTTGTGATCCTCTCAGAAGGGGGCGTTGACGATGCCTGAGCTAGATCTCGTCACCTTTCGGCGTGATTTACACGCGCATCCGGAAACAGGTTTTGACCTCGCGCGTACCTCAGATGCCATTGCTAAAGAGCTGGAACAGGCTGGGCTGACTGTGACCCGCGGAATTGGTGGCACGGGTCTCGTGGCCACCTTGACCCGGGGCCAGTCTGCCGCCGGCGTCGCGTTGCGCGCCGATATGGACGCGCTGCCGATTGAGGAAGCCACCAACCTACCCTACCGCTCCCGCCATCCCGGCCGGTTTCATGGCTGCGGTCACGACGGGCACAGCACCATGCTTCTGGGTGCTGCCCTCCGTCTGGCGCAGGATCCAGATTTCAATCAAACCGTCCATTTCCTCTTTCAACCGGATGAGGAAAACGGCACGGGCGCTGCGGCGATGATTGCGGATGGTCTGTTTGATCGCTTTGATATCACCCGGATCTATGGCCTTCACAACATGCCGGGGATGCCGCTTGGTCACTTCGCGACTGAGACCGGTGCTTTCTGTGCCTTTGAGGATAATTTCGAGATCCGGATCACTGGGCGGGGCGGCCACGCGTCCATGCCAGAGAAAGCAATCGACCCAATCGTAACAGGCGCTGCAATCGTCACCCAACTACAGACAATCACATCGCGCTCGGTGTCAGCACAGGATCATTGCGTTGTTTCAATCACGGATTTCGAAACCGATGGTGCTCGCAATATTCTGGCTAGCAACGTATTGATTTCCGGAGACTGTCGGGGATTTGACGCCCATGTCTCCCACACGATCGAGCAGCGTATGCGCGACATCGCCGATGGCATCTGTGCCGCACAAGGTGCCCGCTGCGAGGTGTCCTATTCAACATCATTCCAGCCATTGGTGAATGACGCGGGTGCAACCACATTGGCCGTTGCAGCAGCAGGATCCGCTGGCAACATTGATGCGCATTACGGGCGTGTGGGGTTTTCAGAGGACTTTGCGGCCTTCCTACAGCACCGCCCGGGCGCATTTGTCTTGATGGGCAATGGCACTGACGGTGCCCATGCCATGCCGCTGCACAATCCAGGGTATGATTTCAATGACGATGCCATCGACCACGGCATTGCGTACTGGTGCGCCTTGGCCCGATCAGGCTGATCTATCGGCCTGTTCGTCGGCGAGTGGCAGGGTGAACTGCACCCGCATACCATCGGAGCCATCCACCTCGGTTGTGCCGGCATATTTGCCGACCATGCTGCGGATCATACGCCAGCCAAGAGAACCGGAGCGCTCAGGTCTGGCATCGCCCTCGGACAGGCCGCGCCCGTCATCTGCGATCACCAGCCGCAACGCGTCATCCTGTTCGGTCAGCTCAACCAGAATACTTCCTTGCTCACGCCCGACAAAGGCATGCTTATACGCATTGGTCAGCAGCTCACCTGTCAGAAGACCCAGATCAATCGCCATCGAACTTGGGATCGTCATGTCATCGCCGCGCACCGATACCGCCACTTGGAGGTTTTCGGAGTTGAACGCCCCCTCGGCACTTGCCGCAACCTCCTGCAAAAAGGGCAGCGCCTGCAAATGGTCAACCCGGGCAGAACGCTGCAATTGTTCATGCACGCGGATCACCGATTGAACCCGCGCCTCCAGATCCGACAGCACCGAGACGGTTTCCGGTGCCTCGGCCCCTCTGCGACTCATCCTGATCAGCGCACCGATCAGCGCGAGATTGTTACCGGTTCTATGATGGACCTCCTTCATCAGGAGATCCCGTTCCGTCAACGCCTCAAGCAACACCCGGTTCTGTTCCGCAAGTTCCGCAACAGGATCAGCGTCGCGGATCTTACTGATAGCATCAGTCGCAGCTTGCGTAGAGGTGACCATCTCGTCGCTTTTCACCGGGCTCAGGAACAGAAGTTCAATCTCCGTGCCCTCTGGCCCGCTGCGTATCGCGTGATGATCAGAAAGGCGTGACAGCCCGCGCAACCCCAGTCCCAGCCCCGAACCAGGCGCCACTCCGCCCCCTCGGCCCCGCAGAATGTCGTCGAGCCCGTCAATACCTGGTCCCTGATCCGTGATCATGGCCCGCATGGCCACCTTGTCGCCGTGTTCCTGCAAACTCAGCCGAACCCGTCCAACACTGGCATGTTGTTGGGCATTTCGAGCCGCCTCAAGCAGTGCCGTCACCGCCCGCGTCTGCGCAAATGTCCCGAACTGCAAGGCCTTGGTGATCGCCATCGCGATAAAGCGCAGCCTCAGAACATCCTGTTCCGTATCGATTTTCAAAGTGATCAGGGCGGTCGGCACGGGTTTAGATCTCTTTAGCGATTTTAATAACTGCAAGACTGGCGTCGTCACGACCTCTGAAGTTTTCGGCCATGAGCTTTCCAGCAATCAATAACGCAGAACGCATCAGCAGAGCAGGTTTTTCGTGGAGGTTCCGTAAAGTCAGCAGACCATCACTATGCAGAATAACGGTATCACCGGGCTGCAGATTGACCTCGTCCGAAAACGGAGAAAGTGCGGCTCCTCCAAGATGGCCATCGCGGGTCGCAAATCTCTTTGTCTCACCCAGCCGCGCGCGGATCGTCGCAATATTGCCAACGGAGGCATAGGACAGGCGTCGCCCGTCCGCAGCCACCGCGACACAGGCCGCAACAGCACCACGGGTATCAGCGATATCAACCGATATATCCGCCAAGGCCGCAGCAGGAGTGCGACCCGGCTTTTGCCCAAAGGCCTGCAGAACCCGTTCAGCGGCATCCGCCGCCCGATGACCATGCCCCAACCCATCACAAAGGATCAGGTCCAATCTGCCATCAGGGGCAGCGTTTGGAGTCACACATGTCATATCCCAAGCGTCGCCGCAGCGGATTTCTCCAGGGTGAGTCACCACAAGACCCGCGACATCCATTGCGGCTGGCCGGTATGGGCGCTGCTGGAATTCACACGCCACAACCGTGCCTTCATCACGGTTCGAATAGATATCGAAGCGATCCGACAACCGTTGCATCGCACCCAGGCCCAGCCCCGCTGAGCCTTCGCTACTGCTCCCGTCCCTCATCATTTTGTCGAGCGCGTCGATCCCGGGCCCCTGATCCACGACGATCACCGCCAAACGCGGACCGCCGATGCCCGGCATTCGCTGTAACAGGCAGCGGCCCCGTTTGGCATATCGCAAGACATTGGTGGCCGCCTCGCTGACAACGATGGCAATCTCTTCGGTCCGGGCCTGTGAAAACCCAGCCACCTGCGCCAGCTGGCGCGCGTTGCGGCGACAGACCGAAACGTCACTGGGGTCTGAAAGAGGCAACCAATGGGTCATATCCGGGCCATCATTATCACGCGTGTTCCTTTGCCTTCTTCGGTCTCGACATCCAGCGCATCGCTCAGCCGTTTCGCACCGCCCAGGCCGCGCCCCATGCTGCCCGCAGTGCTGAAACCATCGCTGAACGCAGCGTCCAGATCCGCAATTCCGGGCCCGTTGTCGACACAGACCACGCTGATCGCGGACGGTTCATTGTGGATATAGATACGCGCTTCGCCTCCGCCACCATGCATCACCACATTTCTTGCAATTTCACTGACCGCAGTGACAAACCGGGTTTTTTGCACGGTACGCGCACCCCGCTGATCCATTTCACGACCCGCAATCCTGCGCACCTGAATAACATCGCGATCCCTGATCAGTGCGTAAACACCGATCAGAACACCATCCGTGGGTATCATCCCTGACGTTCACCGCGCAGATCGCGCAACGCATGCGTCAGGCTGAGCGCCGTTTTGCTCTCGGGCAAATCCATACCCAATTCCACCAGTGTCATTGCCACCGCAGGACGCATGCCAACCACATAAGTCTGGGCATCTAACAGTTTTGACACGCTCGCCAGCTGCGCCAGAATCCGGCCCACGAATGTATCGACAATCTCCAATGCGCTGATGTCCATAACCACCGCCCGGGCCGCTTCGTCCACCACACGTTCGGAGAGGGCCTCCTGCAAATCCAGAATATCGGTATCGGAAATATCTTCCTGGATCGCCACCAACAGAACGCCTTCGACAAAGTAAATGGCCGATGCGCTGGACATGTCAGTGATCCTTCTTCTTGGTGATTTCGTATCCGACACGGTTCAGCGCATCCGCCAGACCACTGCGGATGGTGGACCGGGTTGTTACCTCGCCGACGTCCACACCCAATTGCACCATTGTTTGCGCGATGGTCGGGCTGATACCGCTGATAATGCACTCCGCACCCATCAGACGTACAGCTGCAGCCATCCGCAGCATATGCTGGGCCACCTGGGTGTCCACGGTCTGCACACCGGTCAGATCTACGATCACCACCTCTGCCTGACGGCGCAGAATGGTTTCCAGCAGGTTTTCCATCACCTCCTGCGCGCGTGCTGAGTCCATGGTACCGATCAGAGGCAGGGTCAGTACTTTGTCCCACAGTTCGACAACCGGTGTCGACAGTTCCTGCATCTGGTCACGCTGCTGTTCGATAATGCGATCCCGTTCGGCGATAAATACCTCTGCACAATAAACTGCAAATGCATCGATCACCCGACTGAAGAACCAGATTTCCTCTACAAGGTTGGTCGGGTATTTTGCCAGTTTGTCTTTCAGGCGATAGAATACCGGCGCCTTCAGTGCCAACACGAAAGAAGCCATGTCACTGGGGCTAACGCCACGTGAACTGCGCTCTTTGGTTACGTCGACCAACACGCTGCGCAAATCCACCCAAGCGTCACTGGACAAATCAAAACGATCGCCTGTCGCACCCTTTTCGATCCCAGAAATGAGCGCGCGCAACAAGCCACTAGTCTGCTCCCGCCCTTCTTTGTGACTGAAAAGGTCAATCCGCTGCACGCCTTCGTCGCTTTGGGTCGAAATCCAGGACGCAACAATCTCTTCAAAATCACTTTGCAAAATCGTGAGCACAGTTTCAGTGGCGGTTTCTGACATCTCGACCTCATTTGGGCTGGAAATCCGGCGTCAGGCGCGCCGGAGTGCTCTATGGAATGATCGATTTGATAGCGCTCTGCGGCCCCAGCTGTAAACAGAGAGTTTTGAAATCTCACACTGCGCAGTAGAAATTCTCCTTTTTTCTTGCAAGGATAGGCTACAATAGCCGTATCGCGACACTCGCCGTGCACTTCAGCAGCTCCCTTGGAAAGGTCCACGATGTCCGCATCCCAGACAGCCGCCATGATCGCCTATGACAGTTTTCTTCTACGCTGCTGTCTCGCCGTTGCTTTGGGCCTGTTGATCGGTCTCGACCGCGAAATCAAAAAGAAGCCATTGGGCGCACGCGCCTATATGCTGATCTGCCTTGGCTGTTGCGCGCTGACGATGCTGACTCTTAATCTTGCGGCTGCCGGGCAGGAGGGAACCGCTGCGGTTGATCCATCCAGGACGATACAAGGCATCGTGGGCGGCATCGGATTTCTCGGTGCCGGCGCGATCATGTCGACCACCGAGACGGGCAAACTCCGCGGGGTCGGTAGCGGTGCAGCCATCTGGGTTGTCGGTGTAGTTGGCATTGCTATCGGCTTCGGTTTCATAGCCGAGGCCGCCTCGGTCGCCCTGCTGGCATTTCTAATCCTCACCATCGTTGATTGGGCACAGCAACATAGACCCGATCTCGACAACGGCGGGGATACGTCCGACGGGGAGGATTAGCCCGCAGACCCAGCCCATGATTAAGTTCAACGCAAATAGAGCGGCAATTCATCAGCACTGAGATAGCAGCGATTGCATCTGCCCCTATGCATCATATCTTGGAACAAGCAATAAGGAGCATCGCGCATGACCACCGAACCCAGCGGTCAGCACTCAGATCGTGCAACCGGATCCGCCTCCGGGTTGAGCCGGAGCGAAGCTCGCGCCGCGCAAAACGCCCGCGATCTGGAGGACCACCTCAGCTGGCTTGATAGCATCACAGGTACTGCGCTTGGCGTCTTGGCCGTGGCCTCGGGGATCTACACCTATCTTGGCGTCTCGTCTTTGTTGGATGACACCGGCGCATTCTCGGTGATTGCTGCCTTGGCCTATTCGGTGGCCGTATCCGTAGGGATTTTTGTATTCTGGTCTTATATGATGCGCTTGGTGCCGACCGTGCGGACAGCCGCGGCGCGTATCGGTCTTGTGCTATCGATGGCACTAGGATCGGTTGCAATCATCGCAATGTCATCCTGGCTGAATGCCGCTGCCTTGGCGGGAGCCGCCGCTGTTGAGCAACATCTGGCCGTGACCGTGCAAGACTACCAAACGGCATTGGAACGCGCGGATGAAATCACCCAAAGCGGTCAGAGCCTGGCTCGGGACGTAGCAAGGGTGCGCCAGACCTTTGTTGATCTCTCCGAACAGGAGGCAACCGGTCAACTATCCGGTTTCGCCGGTCAGGGCGCGGTTTTCCGATTGCTGCGCCAGAAATCGGATGAGTTGGCGGCGCTGGAAACGCAGATCACCAGCCAGCAACCCTTGGTGGAGGCAGCCTTCGATGAGGGCAACGCCATCCTGTCACGCATGCGGGCGCTCACAGTCGAACAAGGTCCGGTCGCCCAGCGGTCGGTCCTCTTTTCAGAAGAGGCTGTGCGCCTTGCCAATGTAATCACACAGCTGCGCCAACTGTCGGTCGCCCCACTGGTCCAAAGGGCCGCGCGTGACCTTTCCGACAGTGTTGTCACGCCAGAGCTGGACGGTTCGGATGCGGCCACCCGACAGGGACAGCAGGCCACTATCGACAGTGTGAGGCGTGTTCTGGCGCAACGGGCAGATGGGCTTGGCGCGGCGGCCAGCGCGGTTCTGAGCATGACCCCGCCACATGATACAACCTACACTCCTGTCTCTGCCGCGGATGCTGTTATTCTTTATGCTGGCAATTTCGTTCCTTCTTGGGCAGGCGCGATTGCGATTGACCTCCTGCCGGCGGTGCTGGTGTTGATTGTCGCCATTACACAAGCGGCGATCCGTGCCGGCCGCGAAGGGGCTGCCACCGAGGACACAATGACGCTGGCGGAGTTGCGCGCCGCCGTAGCCGCCATCCGGGATATTGACACGTCTCTGGAACGCGCGGGCCCCTTCGCCGCAACCCCACCCGCACCCGGCAGTCAGCCTCCGGATATCGCCAGTCTGGACGATAAACGCCGTGCCGACTGATCGCGAAGAACCTCAGCCGATAGCCCTCGCGCGCCATCGCAAAAGGCCAGATACCTGGCGTGTATTACGATGGGTTTTTGCGGCACAGCTCGGATTTGCGGCTGTCTTGCTCGGAACTGATCTTGCAAAGCTAATCCCTCGGCTGGCTTGGCCCTCAACCGCACCGGAGCTGACAGCACCGATTGGTCCCGGCGATCAGACCAGGCGATACTCTCCCACGCAGCTGCCAGATCGCCCGCCTGCCCCCGGCAGCCGACCATTGCCAAGCACTGAGAATATGCCCAACAGGCTGACCTTCGCCACAGCTCAGTGGCAGGGTGAAACCGTACTGACCCTGACCGGCCGGATCGCTGAAGGCGACGCGACGCGCTTTAACGACTATCTGGAGTCGCTGGAGATCCTGCCATCACAGGTCTATCTCAATAGCCCGGGCGGCTCCGTCTCTGACGCTTTGACCATTGGTCGCGCCCTGCGCGCACAGAGTATGAACACTGTGATGAGTGCCAGTGACATCTGCCTGTCCGCGTGCCCCTATATTTTGGCCGCCGGGGTCACTAGAATTGCGGATCCAGACGCCATGATCGGCGTACATCAGCATTATTTCGGACAGAATACCGTGCTGCCCGCCTTTGTCGCCGTAGAGCAGATTCAGCGCGGTCAGGGTGAGGTTATGAGCTATCTTCAGGAGATGGGTGTCGATCCGCTGATAATGCAGCCAGCGCTGATGACGCCATCCGATGAAATCTACCTGCTAACCCCTGTTGAGCAGAGCACCTATCGCCTCATCACCAACGGCGAACCGGCATAGGCGAACCAACGCCGGTCCATCATGTAACGTGAATAATCGCCAGCCAAAGCCTTGCAGCACCACAGTGATCCGATAGGATTGTCGTGACAAAACAAACGGCAGGCAGGCAGATGAGCATTTCACGACGCAGCTTCGGATTCGGACTGATGGCGCTTGGCCTCGGGGCCTGCAGCGGAGGGGTAACCAGCACATCGGCGCCGCGCACTGTCGGCGGGCTACCGGCCGATCTGCGCCCGGTGCCCAACGCGGCCTATGACGCTTGGGTTGCCGGGTTTCGCCAACGCGCAAGCACCGCCGGGATCAGCAACAGCACGCTGAATACTGCCTTTCGTGGCGCAGGATACCTGCCAGGCGTGATCAAGCGCGACCGGAACCAGACGGAGTTCAAACGCAGCCTTGAGGACTATCTCTCTATCGCCGCCTCCGACGAACGTGTCAGCAAGGGGCGCGCGGCCTATGCCCGCCATCGCAACACACTCAACGCCCTTGAACAGACCTATGGTGTTGATGCCGAAATCATCACTGCAATCTGGGGTCTTGAGAGTTTCTTCGGCGAACGCCGCGGTGACGTGCCGGTCATCTCAGCCACATCGACCCTCGCTTTTGATGGCCGCCGCGGCGCCTTCTTTGAAAAACAACTTATCGCAGCCCTCAGAATTCTGCAAAATGGCGACATTTCCGCCGCACGCATGACGGGCAGCTGGGCTGGCGCGATGGGGCATACGCAGTTCATCCCTACATCCTATCAAGCCTTTGCCGTTGATTTTACCGGCGATGGCCGTCGCGACATCTGGTCCGAAGACCCCAGTGACGCGCTGGCCTCAACCGCCGCCTATCTGGCCCGCAACGGCTGGACCCGCGGGCTGCGCTGGGGTCAAGAGGTGAGCGGAACAGCAGCAGGCAGCGGAACACTCATCCAACCCCAGGCAGGTGGTCCGAAGTTTGCCGTCACGAGCAATTTCCGCGCTATCAAACGCTATAATAACTCCGACGCCTATGCGATCGGTGTCGGTCATCTCGCGGATCGTATCGGTGGCGCAGGCCCGCTGCGCAGCAGCTTTCCGCCAGACGCAAACGGGCTGACCAAGGATGATCGTATCCTGCTGCAGAAACGGTTGACGGCGAAAGGCTTTGACACTGGCGGTGCTGATGGCGTTATCGGACCAAACAGCGAGAACGCCATCCGTGCCTATCAGCAAAGCCGTGGCCTGCCTGCCACCGGGGTTCCGTCACAGGCCCTGCTCGGCGAGTTGGGCTAGGTATCCGGAGAGCGAGACGGACGGCGATTTAATTATGCGCCTCTGAACGACCATATTAGCGGTGCAGTAGATATGCACCGCTAAAGCCAATCGTGGTCAGAAGAGGAAATCACCCGCATCGAGATCATTCACATCAACACCAAGCAAGGTGATTGTGTTCCCCTGACCATCCGCAATCATTGCGTTGCTGCCGTCTTGTGTCAGGTGATTGTCCTGCAAGTCACTGAGGTCAGAAATTTCTGATACGCCCCGCAAGTCGATTTTCTCCGCATCACTGCGCGACGCGAACCCACGAATGGTGTCGTCGCCAAAATTACCCCGGAAAATGAAATAATCCGCCTGCGCGCCACCAACCAAACTGTCGTTGCCATTTCCGCCAAACAACCTGTCGATCCCTGCTCCGCCCAGGATTGTGTCATGGCCCGAACCGCCAACCAGTCGATCGTTGCCTGCTCCACCGTCCAAGCGGTCCGCGCCACCTTCTCCATAGATAGTGTCACGACCTTGAGCACCAATCAGAACATCTGCCTGGCGTCCGCCCTTCATCAGGTCAGATCCCCATCCCCCACGCAGGACATCCTCACCACTACCGCCGAAAAGGACATCCTGACCCGAACCGCCGTTAATGGTGTCATTTCCAGATCCTCCGCGCACTGTATCATCGCCGAGGTCCCCCTGCCCGGCGGCGAAAGCGTCGTTACCGGTCGCCAGACGAACGTCATCGCTGCCGACGGTACCCGTCAATACGTCATCTCCGTCGGTACCCACCGGAGTGTCTTCGCCTGCGATACTCAGGGCATCGACGACCAGCGTTCCAGTTGAAATCCCGGCAAACTCGGCCCGGAGCAAATCAAACCCTTCGGTTATGTCAGAGGGTTCGATCATCGAAAGTGAATCTAGAATAGTTTGTTTTTCAGCCGCCGTGAGCTGTGCTGAAATGAATGGCGTGTCCAGTAGATCGGCGACCTGATCAACAAGGTCTTGCCAGTTGATCGACAAAATCGCCTGCTCGGCAGCGTTGATGATGGTGAGGAATTCCCCAACGGTCAGCTGTGTTACATTGCTTGCATTGAAAGCTGCGAGCAAATCGGTGTTACCACTATAGGATACCACGCCCCCGATGTATTCGAGCCACTCTTCCAATTCCAAAATATCGTTCAATACTGCATTCGGCATTTTTACCAATCACTCCACTATCGCCAACAAAGCGCGACCCAAACCAGAAACTTCACCGTAAACTCACCATGAGTAAACGATACTTCACACGATAAGATGTCGATAAAATTCCAGTCAAGGTTCGATTGTCAGTGGCGACCACCCACACTCACTTGCACTAGCGAGCCCCCATTTTACCGTCACTAAGCGTTTTCAAAAGTTGTCAGCGAGCAGTACCCCGTCCGGGCAAATCGGGATCGCCCTACCTATTTGGGTTGAACCCGAAGGTATATATCTCATATAGTGAACATACGTTCATTCATTTGGAATAGATATGGCTCTCACACCCGCAACCCGCCTGCAAGGCTTGGACCTTGCACGCTATTTCGCATTTGTCGGAATGGTCATTGTGAATTTCAAGATCGCCATGGGTGCTGAGGGTGGCACAGGTATTGTGGCGGTTTTAAGCACTGCCCTTGAGGGGCGTGCGGCTGCATGTTTTGTTGTTCTGGCCGGGATCGGGCTTGGCCTTGCATCAAACCGGTCAACAGACGGTATCGCCGCAACGACGGTGCGGCGCGCTGCGTTCCTGATGAGCCTCGGAATGATCAACATGATGATCTTTGACGCTGATATCCTGCACTACTATGCCGTCTATTTCATATTCGCAGCACTACTGCTCAAGGCGTCAACGCGGCTGCTTGCATCTCTCACGGTGATGCTGATCCTTATGTTTCCAGTGATGGTATTGATCTTCAACTATGACAGCGGGTGGGATTGGAAGCTTTATACCTATGCGGACCTCTGGACGATCAGAGGATTTCTGCGCCACCTTCTGTTCAATGGATGGCACCCTGTTATACCTTGGCTTGCATTTCTGCTTGCCGGTATCCTGCTGTCTCGGATGCCATTGCAGAACCGAAGAGTTCAAATCGGTCTTATCCTTGTTGGCGCAGTGATTTATACGGTGACCGAAGCAACCAGCGCAATCGCGGTTCAAAGCCTAAAGCAGATTGATCCTGAACTGGCAGACTTGGCGACAACAATGCCAATCCCGCCAATGCCGTTCTATATGATCGCCGGGCTCTCCTCCGCCTGCATAGTGATCGGCGGATGCCTGTTGTTGACGCCGACGCTGCAACGGCTCGGCGTCGTGCAGGCATTGGCCCCCGCGGGCCGCCAGACCCTTACGCTTTATATTGCGCATATTCTCATCGGAATGGGTATTCTAGAAGAAATGAACATGTTGGAAGGTCAGACGCCTGAGACTGCCGTCTCGGCAGCCCTGATGTTCTGCATCTGCGCGACGGGATATGCGTGGATCTGGTCTCGTTTTGCCAGAAACGGCCCAATCGAAATGGTCATGCGCAAGTTAGCGGGCTAATGATCCGCCTGCCCTGAGTGGTTACCTAGTAAAACAATACCTCCGACCTGTGCAGAAACTTTGCTTTGAACGCCGTCACGTGTATCACTCTGCTTCTTTGCTGTCGTCAGCGACGCCGCCTCTCTCCGAGCGAATTTGTTGAGGAACCCACCAACCGTCTTTCCGTTCCACGAAGCCCGCAGACCATTATCCAGTCGAGATGAACGTGACTTGCCCGCAATCGATCTCTGCCGCGGTCAGACAGCCGGTGGCAAATGCGCCGGTATCCAATGCGATCCGCCCCTCGGCGACTGTCGGTTCTTCCACGATCCAGTGGCCGTGCACGACCCAGATACCATCCTCACGGCGTAGCCGGCGTGTATCAGGGCGGCCCCACACCAGCGCCTGCCGAAATTGAGCCGTCAACGGCGCCTCGGGATCGGCACCGGCATGGGCCATGAAGACATTGCCAGATTGGCAGCAGGTCGGCAGGGTCTCCAGCCAGGCAATCATCTCGGCACCCATCACCGCGCGTAGCGTTTGTGCAGCGCTTTCGAGGTCGGCTGCAGAGGATTGTTCCGAAACCCCACCCACACCAAAGCTCGCCAGTGTCTGCAATCCGCCATTGCGCAGCCAGATCTCCGCGTTCGGGATCGGGTCCGCGAGAAAATCAAGCAACATCACCTCATGATTGCCGATTAGGGCGGTAATATCAGGCCGTGCCATCAGCCGTCGCAAAACCTTCGCGCTCTGCTCTCCCCTGTCGATATAGTCGCCAAGACAAACCACCGGCAGCTCAGGATCTAGTCGCGTCAGAAGTTTGGCCAGCAGGTCATCACAGCCATGGATATCTCCGATCACATAGAAGCGCAGCTCTGGGTTGAGAGCCACGAATTCTTGCGATTTTCCCTGAACTCCGGTAATTAACTTTTTGAACATAATCGCTGCTCCCTGGGGGCCTGACGCTGTTTCAACCGGCAAATCTGCGGGTTTAGTGTTAGGCGGGGTTGGGCGCAGTGTGAAGAAGCACCACCAAAAAAGGTGGGCACGACGAGGCTGGGTGGGAATGCGGGTACACGCAATTCTTCTGATTGGCTGTCTGAGCATGCTCAGCGGCCCGCTGGGTGCAGTCCGTGCACCAGCCCAAACTCTGTCGACCTATGGAACCCCGGGGTTGATCGATATGCCAACTGCGGAAGTTCTTCCGGACGGAACGCTGGCGCTGACCACCTCGAACTTCGAGAACACAAGCCGCAATACCCTGACGTTTCAAATGTTGCCGAATGTCTACGGCAGCTTTCGCTACAGTTTTCTGCGGGACTTTGATGCCCGGGTGGGCCTCAGCCGCTATGACCGCAGCTTTGATGTTCACTTTCAGCTGCGCCGGGAAACCGCTGCCGGGCCTGCCATTGCCCTTGGTCTGCGCGATTTCGGAGGCACCGGCGTCTATGCCAGTGAATATCTTGTCGCAACAAAACACGTGACGCCCGATGTCACCGTCACCGGCGGGATCGGATGGGGGAGGCTGGCTGGACGCGGCGGGCAGCGCAATCCGCTGACCGCACTGAACGGGCGATTTGACACCCGCGAAGATTCAAATGCCGGTGGCATATCGACCACAGGCCAGCTGGATTTCGGCAATTGGTTCCGGGGCGACGCTGCTCTCTTCGGTGGGCTGCGCTGGGATGTGACGCCGCGCTGGTCTGTGATGGCGGAATATTCCTCCGACACCTATTCCGCAGAGGCTCAGCGCGGGCTGAGCGATGTTCGCTCCCCTTTCAATATCGGGGCATCCTATCGGTTCGACAATGGTGTGACCCTGGGCGGGTCATATCTGAATGGCTCTGCATTTGCCGTGCAGCTGAGCTATGCGTTTGACCCGCGCCGCGCCGCAACACCCGGTGGTCAGGGTGCAGCAGCACCCGCGCTGAAACCAGCCGAACAGGTGGCAATGGCGAGTTGGAACCTCGCCCAGGGCGGGCCTGATGGACCACAACCTCCCCGCCTGAAAGATGTGCTGAAATCCCAGCTGGAGGCGGAGGGCCTTCGGTTGATCAGCTTTGAACGCGTAGGCTCCAGCGCGCGCATCACTGTGGAGAATTTGCGCTACGGCGCGGCGGCACAGGCGGTTGGGCGCACAACCCGCGTTATGGCCAATACTCTGCCGCCCCATTTGCAGCAATTTGAGGTGACGCTCGCTGAGAACGGGCTGCCCACAACCCGCATCAAAAGCCAGCGCAGCGACCTGTACGAGCTCGAGGGCGATCTGGATGAAGCCTGGCGCAGCCTCGCCCGGACTGAGATCGAAGACGCTCCGGAACCCATCACTGTTAATGACGATATTGCTGCCTTTCCCCGCTTCACCTATCGCTTTGGCCCCTATACGCAACTTTCCTTCTTCGATCCGGACGAACCGCTGCGCTATGAGATCGGCGCCGAGCTAAAAGCCAGCTACCAGCCTGCGCCCGGCTGGACCTTTGCCGGTCAGCTGCGTCAGCCAGTGGTTGGCAACCTTGATACCTCGGCGCGCCCCTCGAACTCCGTATTACCCCGAGTTCGTTCGGACTGGGCGCGCTATGCATCAGAATCCGACCTGCGCCTCAGCCATCTGACCGCTGACTATAGCTGGCGGCCCGGTCAGGATCTGTTTGCCCGCGTCACCGCAGGCTACCTTGAGCAGATGTTCGGCGGTATCTCAGCGGAGTTGCTCTGGTTTCCGGTTGGCAGCAGCCTCGCACTTGGAGCGGAGCTGAACTATGCCAGACAGCGCGATTTTGACGCTCAATTCGGGTTCCGGGACTACGACGTCATGACCGGCCATGCCTCCGTCTATTACAAAACCCGCGGCGATTATCATGTGCAGGTCGATATGGGCCGGTATCTTGCCGGCGACTGGGGCACCACGGTTACCGTTGATCGGGAGTTCAACAACGGCTTCAAGGTCGGCGCGTTTGCGACACTGACAGACGCATCTTATGAAGAATTTGGCGAAGGGTCCTTTGACAAGGGCATTCGTGTTGAGGTGCCGGTTGCCTGGCTCACCGGAAAACCCTCCCGACGTAGCATCACACAGGTCATCCGCCCGGTTCTGCGGGATGGCGGTGCCCGCCTGAACGTACAGACACGCCTCTATGACAAGGTAAGAGACAGCCGTGGGCGGGCGCTTGCGGCACAATGGGGGCGCTACGCCAGATGATGATCGCGCGACGTCTCCACCGGTTCACCAGTGCCATCGCAGCCCTCGCCTGCCTGAGCGTTGCGGCCTGCACGAATGATGAACGCGAGATCCTGACGACAGAGCAGCTGACAAGAGGTCTTTCTGAGCAGACCACCGCACGCGCCGCCATGCTGGCCAACGCCGGTGCCGAGCAGATACAGGTCCGCTTTCTCAAGACCGGAAGAGGCGGTGTCATGCTGCAGGAAACCCGCCGCGCCGGGCTGGTCACATGGCTGTCCTCCGACGGGGCGAGCCTGCAGACGGACAAGGGTCTGCTGCGCGCAACCCGTGGTTTCGGCGCAGGTTTGATGGCTGTTGACCTGGAGCAATCTCGTCGTCGTATTTTTGCACATGCAGAAGGGTCGGCAGAGCGATTTCACAGCTATCTGACCGGCAACGATGAGACTGAGACCCGGACTTATCACTGCGACATCAGGGATCGCGGCAATCGTACGCTGACCATTGCCGGCCAAGAAATCGCCACCCGCCTGATCGCCGAGAGCTGCATCAACCCGGACCAGAATTTCCTGAACCTCTATTGGTTGCGAGCAACTGACAACAGGCTCATCCAGAGCCGCCAGTGGACCGGACCTTATCTTGGTACAATAACAACACGGCTGCAGGTGACACCATGATCCGCACCCTCAACGCGCCTTGCCAGCGCCATCCCACCCCGACTGGAGGAAAGACCTTGCGCCTGATTTCCATGATCTGCTGCGCCGCCCTTGCGCTGGCAGGATGTTCAACCGTCTATCGCAGCTCTGATGTCATCCCCGGCGCAGGGGATGGCACACAGGTGCGTGTGGTGCCGCTGAATGGTGAAACCGTAACGCAAGCCAACCGGGCCGCCTATGCTCCGCAATCACTGCCCGAAGCCTACGCCCGCACCGCCGGCACCGGCGCGGGTGTTTCTGTTCGCGGCGCGGGACGACTGCCAGAGGCGCCATCCACTCAGGAGGGCCTTCGCAATCAGCGCCTTGCGCTAAAGCGTCCTCCGGCGACTCCCGAAATGCCCTATCAGATCGGGGTTGGTGACGTCGTCATGCTGGCAACGCCCACGACACGCAACACCTTGGAAGAGCTGACTGGTCTGCTGGCGGCGCAGAACAGCCGCAATGGCTACACCGTACAGGATGACGGATCGGTCAATATTCCCGATGTCGGGCGCGTACGCATTGCCGGGCTGACGATTGAGGATGCGGAGGAATTGCTGTTCCAGAAACTGGTAGAAGCCCAGTTCGACCCGACTTTCAGCCTCGAAATCGCCGAGTTCAACTCGCGTCGCGTCTCTGTCGGCGGAGCGGTTGGAAAACCCGGTGTTCTGCCGATCACCCTGACACCGCTCTACCTCAGCGAAGCGCTGGCCGCTGCGGGCAGCGTGTCCGTAGCGGATATCGACGTCAGTTCCGTCAGGATTTATCGCGACGGTGAACTCTATCAAATCCCGCTCACAGATTTTTATGCCGCCCCCGATCTGCAAAACACACGTCTCATCTCCGGCGATGCCGTGTTTGTCGATACGGATTTCAATCTCAACCGCGCTGAGCGCTTCTTTGAACAACAGATACGCCTGAAGCAGACAACTCTCGCTGCCCGTGCACAGGAACTGAGCGAGCTGAACACTGCGATCTCCCTGCGCCGCAGTGACTATGCCGAACAGCGCAGCACCTTTGAGGCGCGTGAAGTTCTTGGCGCGAACAACCGTGACTATGTCTATCTGACCGGCGAGGTCGATAAACAGACCCGCTATCCTCTGCCCTACGAACGCCAGGCCTCTCTGGCGGATGCGCTCTATGATGCGGGCGGTGGGATCGCGCGCGAAACCGGTGATGTTTCACAAGTCTATGTGCTGCGCGCCTCCAGCGACCCGCGTGAATTCGGCGCGGTGACCGCCTGGCATCTGAATGCGAGCAGTGCGGCCAACCTGACACTCGCGACCAAATTCCAGCTGCGACCGGATGATGTGATCTTCGTCGCCGAGAACCCGGTCACCAAATGGGGCCGTACCCTGCGCCAAATCACTCCTTCCCTGATCACAACACCCGTCGCAGCGGCGGTGAACTGATGGGACAAACGGCGATAGGATATATCATGCGACCAATCCTGAGCTGCGCCTTTGCCCTCCTGCTGATGGCAGATTCCGGTCTGGCGCAGACTACAAAGACCGCAGAGGACCAACTGGACTGCGAGGATGACCGCAACGCGGAAGAAGACGCGTGTCTTTTGTTCATTGAACCGGTTGCAGGTCAATTCGCGCCGATGATTGCACCTGCAATTGGTCTTCTGGGGCTGGCGCTGGTCGCGGGCCTCGGCTCCTCAAGCTCGACCAGCACCACAAGCACGGACTAGGGGCAGGCTTCTAGTGGCGCCCCACATTGAGGCCTGCCCGACGTCTCGTAGTGAACCAACCAATCAGCCGCCAGTCGCAGGTCTGCCCGCAGATCCTCGGTTGCATGCGCGCGCAGATGGGGGTCGGGCACCCGAAGCAAATAAGACGGATGCAGGGTAATCAAAACCGGCGTCCCGTCAGCGCGGCGCTCAATCGTGCCACGCCGCTGCTGGATATCCTTGCCAGTCCCCAGCAACGCCTCCGTCGCTGTCGCGCCAAGCGCGAGGATCAGCTTTGGTTGGACCAGATCCAGTTCAGCCCGGAGCCAAACCTGACAGTGGTGAATTTCCGATCCATTGGGCCGTTGATGCAGTCTCTTGCGGCCCCTAGGCATAAATTTGAAATGTTTCACCGCATTGGTAACATAGGCCGCCTCCCGCGACAGCCCGATCTCAGCCGCCAATTGATCAAACAGCTGCCCGGCAGGTCCCACAAATGGCCGCCCCACCAGATCCTCCTGATCACCGGGTTGTTCGCCGACAATCATCAGATCCGCATCTGTTGGGCCTTCACCGGGAACAGCCTGCGTGGCTGGGCCATATAACGGACAGCGAGTGCAGCTGTTGATTGCCGCGGGCAATTCAGCGGCCGGCCCCTGCCAATAGGGGTTTGCCTCTGGCAAGCGGGCCTGCACCCGCGCGGCGCGTAACGGTGGCAAGGTTGGTGCGGCTTCCGCCATGGCGCGCGCCCGGGCCGGGGCTGTGGCAATCAACTCCGGAATGGCAGCGGCTTCCGGCATATTCTTCCAGTATTTCTTGGGCATCTCCGATTGCATGGCCTGAACCTTCAACCGCGCCGGATTGAAGATATTGCGGAAATAGGTAACCCAGAGCTGTTCGCTGGCATCCTGCGGCAGTTCAGGCCGGGGATGGCCGGGCTCAAACCGCAGCTCGCCACCCTCAAATATCGCTGCAACATCCGGCGTCAGTATGCGCCAGTCCATATCGGCAAAACGCCGGGCAAAAAACGTCGCTGTTGGCTCCACCGTGTGATGTGTCGGCTCAAACCACGCCGCGAAGGACCGGCGCGGCGCATCTGCGTCACCCAATTCACGAAACCGGACGAAGGCTTTCATCTTGTGTTGGCAGCGCGACACAGCTTTTTCCATCTGCCGCAGCCGGGCCAAATCCAAATCACCGCGATCACTCATCAGACCACGCTCCCCCCGCAGGCGCCAGAGAAACCCATAGAGCCGGGAGAACCGGCTCGGGTCGCTGTGCCAGACCACCTTATCCGCCAAGGTGACAAAGCCGCGCGGCACGTGGATATCGCCATTGGGCGGCGGTCGGGTCTGTGATGCGAACAGATCCGGCGCCATGCTGTCATTGTTCCAGAGGATTGCCTCAGGCGGAATACCCTGTGCCAGAAACCCCCGCGCAGCGCAGCGCCAGGCCTCCGCCGTCCCAATTACAGGCATTTCAGCATGGTACATCAGAACAGGGCCAGCTGTTCTGGTGGCGGTGCAAACCGCGCCCGCAAATCGACACTGTCTGTCAGCCGACCCGGTGTCCAACCACCCGCCACCACAAAGGCCCGTGCCTTTTTCATTGAGGCCCCGATGCGCAGAAGATCTTCATACCGCAGCGACCGGTGCCGCCGGGTGCTCAGGATGCGGTTCACCGTCTTCACGCCAAACCCTGGCACGCGCAACAGCATCTCCCGGCTGGCCCGGTTCACATCCAACGGGAACATCTCGCGATGGGCCAGCGCCCAGGCCAGTTTGGGATCTATATGCAGATCCAGATTGCCATCCGGCGTCACCGAGGTGATCTCATCAAGCTGGAAGTCATAAAACCGCAGTAACCAATCCGCCTGATACAAGCGATGCTCGCGCTGCAATGGTGGGGATATCAGAGGCAACTTGGCCGAACTGTCAGGAATTGGAGAGAACGCAGAATAATAAACCCGCTTCAGCTTATAGCTGGAATAGAGCCGGGTCGACTGGCCCAGTACCATCGCGTCATTTGAGCCATCCGCCCCGATAATCATCTGAGTGGACTGCCCTGCCGGGGCGAACCGGGGCGGGCGACGGCCTGTGTGGCTGCGGTCCTTGGCGGCCTCCTTGCGCAGGCGTACATCGCCCATTGCCTTGCGGATTTGGCTGGGATCTTTCTCAGGCGCATGTTCGCGCACCGCTGCATCATTCGGCATCTCGACGTTGATCGACAGGCGATCCGCCAACAGACCAGCCTCAGCAATCAGCTCCGGCGCTGCATCTGGAATCGTCTTGAGATGGATATAACCGCGAAAATTCTCTTCCTGCCGCAGTTTACGCGCAATCTGTACCATATCCGACATCGTTGCGTCCGGCGACCGGATGATCCCCGAGGAGAGGAACAGACCCTCGATATAATTGCGTCGGTAGAATTCGATGGTCAGCTTCACCACTTCATCCACCGAAAACCGAGCGCGTGGCACATTCGAGGACACCCGATTCACACAATATGTGCAGTCATAGATGCAAAAGTTGGTCATCAGGATCTTCAACAGGCTGATGCAGCGCCCATCCGGCGCATAGGCGTGGCAGATCCCCGTCCCCTCGTTTGAGCCCAACCCCTTCCCATCGCGTGAGTCGCGTTTCGTTGAGGCAGAAGACGCGCAGGAGGCGTCATATTTGGCAGCATCACTTAGGATGGCGAGTTTTTGATCCAGTGTCTGTCGAGTCATATGTTCTGTATACGTTCTCATTGAGAGGAAGGCAATCCGAGTTGCGATGAACAGGCCGAGCCATCCCACAACTTACGGCTACGACCTCACGTCCCCGCGATTGCCGGGAACCCAATCACGGAAGCTACGTTGTGCCTGCAAGAGACAGTCAGAGGCATCCCTCTCTGCCGATAGAACGAAAGGCCAATCATGTCCGATACAGTCACAACCGTGAATCCAACCACTGGCAAAACACTCAACAGCTATAACGTGCTCAGCGGTGAGGCGCTGGAAGACGCCGTGCAACGCTGCCACAATGCATTTCTGGATTGGCGGCTGACCCCGGTGGAAGATCGCGCAAAAGTCATCAAATCTATTGGCGCAGCCCTGCGCGACCGCAAGGATGAGCTTGCAGAACTGATGACCAAGGAGATGGGCAAACTGCTCAAGCAAAGCCATCAGGAGATCGATCTCTGCGCCGCAATCTGTGACTACAGCGCGGCCGAAGCTCCGGATGCTTTCGCCCCGGAAGAACGCGATATCGAGGGTGGCGAGAAAGGGCACATCTTCTATTCGCCCATCGGCGTTGTGTACGGCATCCAGCCGTGGAATTTTCCCGCTTATCAAGTTGTCCGCTATTCGATTGCCAGCTTGATTGCTGGCAACGGCGTGCTGCTGAAACATGCCTCCAACGTCACCGGTTCGGGTCAGATGCTGCAGGAAATCTACGAGGCCGCGGGCCTTCCGAAGGGATTGTTTCAGGCCCTGGTGATCTCCCATGATCAATCGAATACTTTGATCAGCCACGATCTGGTGCGCGGTGTCACCCTGACCGGCAGCGATGGCGCGGGCCGCAAGGTCGGTGCCAAGGCCGCAGAGGCAGTGAAAAAAACTGTACTGGAGCTGGGGTCCAACGATGCCTACATCGTGTTGGAGGATGCCGATATCGAGGCTGCCGTCCAGACCTGCGTCAATGGCCGGACCTACAGCAATGGCGAAACCTGCATTGCCGCCAAACGTTTCATCGTGGTGGACGCCATCTATGATCAGTTCCGCGACGCCTATGTCGAGGCGATGAAGCGTGTCACCCCCGGGGACCCGATGGGGGAAGATGCAGACATCGGGCCGATGGCACGAAAGGATCTGCGCGACGATCTTCATCAACAGGTGAAAGACAGTCTCGAAGGTGGTGCCAGACTGCTTTGCGGTGGTGAGATGCCAGATGGCGAAGGTTTCTTCTACCCGGCGACCGTTCTTGAGAATGTGACCCCCGGCCAACCCGCCTATGACGATGAACTCTTCGGCCCAGTCGCCGCATTGATCCGCGCGCAGGACGAAGATGACGCCATGCGCATCGCCAACGACAGCCGCTTTGGCCTTGGTGGCGGCATCATGACCAAAGACACCGAGAAGGCACTTGCCCTCGCCCGTGATCACTTCGACACCGGGATGGTGTTCATCAACGGGTTTGGTCTCGCGATCCCCAACATGCCCTTCGGTGGTGTCAAGGATTCCGGCTATGGTCGAGAACACGGCGGCTTTGGCATGAAAGAATTTGTGAACGTCAAATCAGTCATGGTTATGAGCTGACAATGTGAGGGCCGCCTGACCTCAGGCGGCCCGCAACCCCATGGCCCATCGTTGTTGAGACAGAGATCAACGTAATGAAACTGGTCTACTATACGGATGATCAGCCCGGTATTACCCGCCGCCGTCGAGGCCGCGGGTTTTCCTATTACATGCCCGATGGCAGTCATATCGGCGATGCGACGGAACGAGCGCGACTGAATGGTTTGGGCGTCCCGCCTGCCTATAAAGATGTCTGGTTGTGCCCACTGACCAATGGCCACCTTCAGGCCACCGGGCGCGACGCCCGCGATCGGAAGCAATATCGCTATCACGCTGAATGGCAGGCGCACCGGGCCGAACAGAAATTTGCCCAGCTGGGCACCTTTGGGGGGCGCCTACCCGTGTTGCGCCGCTGGATCAGCGACAGGTTGACCGGCCCTGTTGGAGACGAAGACACCGCGATCGCAGCCGTACTCGCCCTGTTGGATCGCGGCTCGCTCAGAATTGGAAATCCCAGCTACACCGAGGAGAACGGCAGCTACGGCGCCACCACATTGCGCCCGCGTCACGTCGCCTTTTCGGGGCAGGTGATACAGCTGAGATATACGGCGAAGGGTGGCCAGACCGTGGAGAAATCCCTGCGTGGCCCTGCGCTGCAACGCATTCTTGAACGCTCACAGGATCTGGCCGGTCCCGAACTGATCTCTTGGGTCGACGCCGACGGCAATACCCGCGCCGTGCGTTCAGAGCAGGTGCAGGAGGTTTTGGCTAAACTCTGCGGCGATGGGGTCTCCGCCAAGACCCTGCGCACCTGGAACGGCAGCCATGCCGCATTTACCGTCGCTCTCGATGCCCCGACCCTGACCATCACCGCGATGGCAGAAGCCGCTGCAGAGCGGCTACACAACACCCCAACCATCGCCCGCAACAGCTATATCCATCCGCAGATCATCGGATTGGCCGAGCTACCAGACCCTCAACGTGCAGCACGGCTGAGCGCTTTGTCGCAGCGGCAAATCAGCGGGCTACGCTTGGGTGAGAGTAGACTGATTGATTTGCTGAATGCCAGCTGAGCGGCGCTCTCAGCGCGCCACTAATCCCGTCCTGCGACCGGTGAAATAAGCGCCTGGAACAGCCGCCAGATTGGCGATCACCGCAGCGCCAAGAATGCCCGCATAACCAAATATCCAGACACCCAGCCACGCCAGCGGCACATATATCGCAAAGATCCGCATCAGGCTCAAACCCATTGACCACACAGCTTTCGAACGCGCATTCATCGCGGCGTTGGCGGTAACCAAAACGCCATATCCGAGAAAGCTCCAGCTGACGAAGCGCAGATACTGCGCAGCCCTCGCGGCCGCGCCTTGATCAGAGGTGAGAAGGCTGGCGATATCAGACGCAAACAGCGTCAGCGCCAAAGCCACGGCCAGCCCGTATCCGACGCAGAATTGCCAGGATCGCCACACTGCCAGACGTGCCCGCGCCTGCTGATCCGCGCCCCAGTTCTGACCGACAACAGGCCCGATACCCGCCGACAGCGCCAGCAATGGTACAAGAGCCACCGATTGCACCCGCTGTGCAGCCCCGAGCCCGGCAACGACAGTATCACCCAGGGTCGCCGCCGCGGCTGTGACCATCGCCATTCCGGCCGGGTTGATCGCATTTGAAAATGCGGCGGGGAGGCCGACACGGATAACTTCGCGCACGGAATCGCCAATGCCATCGGTGAACACCTCTGGCGGGCGAATGACCCCGATCCGAAGCGCGTAACTAAAAGCCCCTATCAGCGTCAGAACCCGCGCCAGAGCAGTGGCAAGTGCCGCCCCGGCGGTCGACATCTCCGGCACCGGGCCGAGCCCGTAGATCAGGACAGGGTCCAGCGCGATATTAAGCACGGCTGCAACCATCATGATCACCGCTGAGGTTGCGCCATCCCCATGCGCCCGGAACACTGCATTCAAAAGCGCCATGCCGACTAAAAACGGGAAAGACAGCGCCCAGAATGGTGCATAGGACTGCGCCTCTGCCAGTACATCATCCTTTGCGCCCATCACCGAGAACAGAGCGCCCGCGCCAAGGTAGAACGCCAGCGCCACCAATATCGCAACCACTGTGCCCAGGGCGATGGCATGGACCGACAGCCTGTTGGTTTCAGCCTCGCTATCACCGCGCCCCAAACTCTGAGAAATTGCCGCATTTGCACCAGCGGACAGGCCGATCGACAGCGATGTCACCGCTGTTGTCACGGGATAGATGAAACCGACAGCCGCAAGCGGTGCCTCTCCCAATTGACCTAGAAAATAGGCATCAGCCAAACCAACACTCAACACGCCCAGAATGCCCAGCGACATTGGAGCTGACACCGCCGCGAGCGCACGCCAGACCGCCCCTTGCGTCAAATTCTTCTGCGCCACGGGTCGTCTCCTCAGCTGATATTTTGGGATGGCTGCGCCACAACGGGCAAAACGCGTGACTCCGCAGATGGTTCCAGCCCCCATCATTTAACACTGAGATTGTCAGTCGGAGGCGCCACAGCCCTTGTCCAAACATCTGATTGGGTTAGCTTCTTTCCGATACCCGTTGGTTTGACACGAAGGAGACGATCCCGTGAGCGCAAAACGCCTGGCGGAGGAGTTGCTGCACCCCCAGCCGGATGGCCTCTATTGCCCGGCCGGGGATTTCTACATCGATCCGATACGCCCGGTCCCCCGTGCGATGATCACCCATGGGCATGCCGATCATGCCCGAGCCGGCCACGGCACCGTCTGGGCCAGCCCCCAGACGCTGGATATCATGGCCATACGCTATGGCGATGACTTCTGCGTCAACCGTATTGCCGTTGAGGAAAGTACAGAAATTGACGGCATCAACGCGCGGTTTACACCCGCCGGCCATGTGTTGGGCTCTTGTCAGATTACTGTCGACGACGGCAATACTGCCATCACCGTTTCAGGTGACTATGCCCGCGTGGACAACCCCGCCTGCGCATCTTTTCAACTGGCCCCTTGCGACGTTTTCGTGACCGAGGCGACCTTCGGTCTGCCGGTGTTCAACCACCCTACCCCTCGCTCCGAAATCGAAAAACTGCTGCGCTCGGTCGCGGCGCAACCTGAGCGCTGCCATCTTGTCGGCGCCTACGCATTGGGCAAGGCGCAACGGGTTATCGCGCTGTTACGGCGGGCAGGTTGGGATCAGCCGATTTATATCCACGGGGCCTTGCAGCGCTTATGTGACTACCACATCGCGCAGGGGGTCGATCTGGGAGAACTGCGTCCGGCCACCACCAAGGAAGGCAAAGCGGCCTTTAAAGGCCAGATTATTCTTGGCCCGCCTTCTGCATTTGCCGCGACCTGGGCACAGCGCTTTCCCGATCCGGTCATCTGTTTTGCCAGCGGCTGGATGCAGGTGCGTGCCCGCGCCAGGCAGCGGGGTGTCGAACTGCCCCTAATCCTCAGCGACCATGTGGATTGGCCGGATCTGACCCGCACCATCAGGGATCTCAACCCGGAACAGGTATGGGTCACTCACGGCCGTGAGGACGCGCTGGTCCGCTGGTGCGAGTTGAACCAGATCACCGCGCGCCCCCTGAGGCTCGTCGGCTATGAGGAGGAGGCAGAGTAATGCAGGCCTTCGCCGAGCTTTTGGAGCAACTCGCCTTCACACCCTCGCGTAATGGCAAGATTGCTCATCTAATGACCGCGTTCAGCACAATCCCGGACCCGGACCGGGGCTATGCGCTTGCGGCCATCACCGGTGACCTTGCCCTGCGCAACGTGACGCCCTCCCTGCTGCGCGGTCTGGTGGCAGAGGAGACGGACGCAGAGCTGTTCCGCCTGTCCTATGATTTTGTCGGCGATCTGGCGGAAACCGTGGCCCTGATCTGGCCGCACTCCGACAGGGTGGTTGATCTGTCGCTGGCCGATGCGGTGCATGAACTGACCAGCACCGCCAAAGCACAACTCCCCGCACTCATCGCTCGGCGGTTGTCACAGATGACCCCGACGCAGCGCTATGCGTATCTGAAGTTGGCGACAGGTGGCCTGCGCGTTGGTGTCTCTGCCCGGTTGGCGCGCAGCGCGCTGGCCCAATTTGGGAATGTTGATGTCACCGAGATAGAAGAACTCTGGCACGGGCTAACAGCGCCATACCTGCCACTGTTCGCTTGGTTGGAGGGCGGCGAGAAGCCAATGAACCTCGCAGCGGCCCCCTTCCGCCCGGTCATGCTGTCCACCGGTACTGATCTGGAGGACCTCAACAGCCTCTCTCCGGCAGACTTCGTCGCGGAGTGGAAATGGGACGGCATCCGTGTTCAGGCCGTGAACGACAACGGGACAAGGCGGCTGTATTCGCGCACCGGTGAAGATATCTCCGGATCCTTCCCCGATGTGATCGAGGCGTTGAATTTTGACGGGGTGCTGGATGGCGAGCTGCTGGTAAAACGCGAGGACATCGTTGCTCCCTTCGGCGATCTGCAGAAACGGCTGGGTCGCAAGAAGGTTGGAAAGGCAATGCTGGCAAGCCATCCCGCCGCGCTGCGGGTCTATGACGTGCTGCTCTGGAATGGCGAAGATCTGAGATGCCGCACATTGGTTGATCGCCAGACACATTTGCAAACCTGCGTTACCGATCTGAGTGATCCACGTATCGATCGCTCTCTGCCGCTTGACTTTGAGACTTGGGAAGATCTCGCGAAACTACGGGCGGATCCGCCAAACAGCGTGATTGAAGGCGTCATGATCAAGCGCCGCGACAGCGCCTATATTGCAGGGCGCAAGCGCGGCAATTGGTTCAAATGGAAACGTGATCCAATGCTGGTGGATGCGGTCATGCTCTATGCACAGCGCGGGCATGGCAAGCGTTCAGGCTACTACTCTGATTTCACCTTCGGCGTGTGGGATGGCGATCAGCTGGTGCCTGTCGGCAAGGCGTATTTCGGTTTCACCGACGCTGAGCTGAAGGAGCTGGATCGGTTTGTGCGCAACAACACCATTGATCGCTTCGGTCCGGTCCGTGCGGTAAAACCTGGGCTTGTGTTGGAAGTTGCCTTTGAAGGGCTGAATGAATCATCCCGTCACAAAAGCGGTCTGGCCATGAGGTTTCCCCGTATCAATCGCATACGAACCGATAAACCAGCGTTAGAAGCAGGAACATTAGCTGAGCTGAGAGCGTTTCTTTAACCGCATGTAAACAGAGCGTAATATTGAAATGATAGGCTCTCGAACACACCGGTAAATAATAGCGGGATTTGAAGACAATGAATAAACAATCGTTGGCCTATCTTACCTTGGCTCTTGCCATTGCCTTTGCTGCAGCGCCCTTGGTGACTGCACCCTTTACCGGCTACACCGCCAGCCAACTGCCCTACCCTCAGCCTGATCCCGTCATTCAGCCGGTAGGACCCGCGTTTTCCATCTGGATCGTCATCTATCTCTGGCTCATTGTAGGAGCCGGGTTTGGCGCCGTTCGGGCAGCGGAGAACTCAAGCTGGCATGAGATGCGTAAACCACTTTCGATCAGCCTTGCCATCGGCGTCTGCTGGCTCTGGATTGCAAATATGTCGCCAATTCTGGCCACACTCCTGATCCTGGCCATGACAGTCACTGCGATCCTTGCAATGGACCGCGCCGGTGGTCGCAAAAGGATCTGGAAACGTGGCCCAATTGGTCTTTATGCAGGGTGGCTAACAGCTGCTTCTGCCGTTTCGATCAGTATCGTTGTTCCCGGATACGGGCTGATGAACCCAGAAATTGCGGGGGTGATCTGTCTTGTGGCGGCACTGGCGGTTGCATGGGTGGTCCAATCACGCAACCCCACCGCCTCAACCTATACGATTGCTGTCTGCTGGGCCATCGGCGGGATCGTCGTCAACCAATGGAGCAGCGACAACTGGCTGATCGTCGCCCTCGCAGGATTGGGCTGGATCGCACTGGCCCTGCGTGGAGTATCAGGTGCTGGATTGATAAATGCTACTCAGTAGCATAAGTAGAGATGGGAACCCACAGCAACATCAGGTGCAAAATGAGTGTGAAAGCCTCCATCTCCCTGACCGAAGCGCAGGATGACTTTGCCCGCACCTTGGTCGCAGAAGGTCGGTACTCGAGCCTGAGCGCCGTATTGCAGCAGGGCCTCGAACTTCTACGTGAAGAAACCGAGGCGCGCCGTGCCGACACCGCAGCCCTGCGTGCCCTGATTGCAGAGCGGCGCGACGGGGCCTTCGTCAGCGCGTCAGATGGCCGTCAACGCACAACGGATCTTCTGGCACGGAAACGGATGCAGCATGATCTACCGGGTTAATCGCGCCGAAGCGATCGACCGAGACCTCGAGGCTATTTTCGACTTCCTCTTTGAAGCCGCCATTGGCTTTGGTGAGGACACAGAGACCGCGTTCGAGCGCGCTGCCACACGTCTGGCCGAGATTGACGATGCGATGGAAGCATTGGGGCAAGCGCCCCACCAAGGCATGCTGCGCCCCGAGATTGCACCGGGCCTGCGCAGCGTCACCAAGGGGCGCGCCATATTCTATTTTGATTTAGACGAGGCAGACCAACAACTGCGCGTGTTGGCAGTGTTCTTTGGCGGCCAAGATCACCAGCGCCGGATGCTGCTGCGTGCGCTTGGGCATGATGAGACGCCACCAAGGATCTAATCAGGCACCGATCTCATCGTGATTGGTCAGGCATTCCGAATGATCCCGCAACACCTCCAGAACACGACATTCAGCGACGGTACCGCCAGCACAATCGCAGATCATCCGCTGCAGCTCAGTCTGCAGGGCCTCCAGCCGCGCGATCCGATCCGCCACTTGTTTCAGCTGCCGTTGCGCGATGGAATCCGCATCGGAACATGATTGACCCGGATGATCCGCCAGATCCAACAGCTCGCGTATGGCATCCAGCGGAAACCCCAGTTGTCGGGCATGGCGAATAAAGGCAAGCCTATCCAGCTCCGTATCGCCATACCGGCGTTGCCCGCCCGCAGTTCGGCCCGGTTCCGGCATCAAACCGATCTGCTCGTAGTAGCGAATGGTCTGCACCTTTGTCCCGGTGCGTTTGGCCAATGTGCCAATCGTCAGCATGCTGTCTTCCCCAGCGATCATAAAAATCTACATAGACTGTAGAATCCAACCTGCCGCCCCGCAAGCTAGGGAAAACGCAAAAAGGGGCCGCCGATGGCAGCCCCGCTTGTTAAAAACTTGTCGCCTCAGGCAGCCGCTTCTCCCGGCCGCTTACCCAGGATGATCATACTCAACAGATCGTCATCAGTGACATCATCAATATCAACGGTTCCGACAAGCTGGCCGTTCTTCATGACAGAGGCCCGGTCACACAGTTCCATTACCGCATTGACGTCATGGTCGATCAGGAAAATCCCGATACCCTGCGCCTTCAACTGCTGGATCAGCTCTGCCACCATCTGCGTTTCATGCGGACCAAGGGCTGCGGTCGGTTCGTCCATGATCAGAATCTTGGCGTTGAAATACACCGCCCGCGCAATGGCAACGGATTGACGTTGCCCGCCCGACAAGGCCGAAACCGGTTCAGAGAATTTCTGAAAGTTCGGGTTCAACCGGTTCATGATCTTGCGACATTCGGCCTCCATCGCGGAGTCGTCGACCAATCCGAACGGTGTCACCAGCTCACGCCCCAGAAACAGGTTTGAGGCCGCATCAAGATTATCCGCCAGCGCCAGCGTCTGGTAGATCGTCTCGATATTATGCGACCGCGCATCCCGCGGATTTGTGATCTCAACCCGGTCGCCATTGACCCGGATTTCACCCGCGTCCATCTGATAGGCTCCCGATAACACTTTGATCAGGGTGGATTTCCCGGCACCATTGTGGCCCAGAAGCCCGACAACCTCACCTGGGTACAGGTCGACGCTGACGTGATCCACGGCTTTGATGCCGCCAAAGGAGATCGAGATATCCTTCATCTCGACTAACGGAGTGGCGCCTGCGGCGCGCAGCTCTTTTGCAGTGGTCATATCCGGGCCCCCACACGTTTGCGATACAAAATATCGATCCAGACAGCGGCAACCAACACGGTGCCGACAACAATGTTCTGGAACGGCGCATCCACGCCGACCATCGCCATTCCGGATTGCAGGCTCTGCATAATCAATGCCCCAAGAATGGCCCCATAGATCGTCCCGAAGCCGCCTGAGAGAGCTGTGCCGCCGATGACTGCCGCCGCAATGACGCGCAACTCGTCCAAGGTGCCGATATCATTGGAATGGTTCGCCAGTCGCGCCGATGCCACTACAGCGGAAAGCGCACAGAGGAACCCCATCAGGGCGAAGATCTTCACCGTCAGAAGCCGTGTGTTGATGCCAGACAGCTCAGCCGCATCAGGATTGCCGCCAGTCGCAAAGATATAACGCCCCAGACGCGTCCGGCGGGCGATGATCGTCATCACCACAGCGGTAGCAATCAGGATCAATACCGAAATCGGCAGACCATAGCCAACCACCAGCCCCTCGGGCATGGTTTCCCCCTGCGCCTCCATCATCCGCTTCAGACGGCGGGCAGGAATTTGATAAGCATTGAGAATGGCGACAAAACCTAAAATGGATACCGCGATGGCACTCGCGATGACCGCTTCGGCCCAAGCCGGTTTCACCGGGAAACCATGTCCTTGCTTGGCCCGGCGGCTGTTCCACAATGCGGCCAGCGCCAGAACGGTCGCAACGATCCCAACCGCCCAGCTCAGCGTGGTGCCCAATGTGCCGGAGGTGCCGCCAAAGACCAGGAAGGTGCTGTCGAGCGGGCCAATCGTCTGACCATCGGTCAGATACCAGGCCACATTGCGCCAGACCAGAAATCCGCCCAGCGTCACGATAAAGGCCGGGATGGTCAGAAAGCCCACCATCCATCCCTGAAAAGCCCCGATCAGCGTACCAATGGTAAGGCCCACGGCCACGGTGATGATCCAGGTGGCAGGATGGTTGAGGCCAAGACCCAACATATCCGGCAGCACATCCGTCTGCACCACGGCCATCACCGCCGAGCAGGTCGCCAGCAGCGCGCCGACACTCAGGTCAATGTGACGGGTCACGATCACAAACACCATGCCCGTGGCCATGATGGCCACCGACACGGTCTGAATGGTCAGATTAAAGATATTGCGCGGCGTCAGGAAACGCCCATCCGTCAGGATGTTGAATCCAATGCACAAGATGACAAAGGCACCGATCATTCCCAATAGGCGGACGTCCAGTTCCAATTGCTGGAACAGGCCACGCTTGCTGTGTTCGGGGATCGGCTGAGACGTGGTTTCGGTCATATCCGAACTCCAGTGATCAGCGGTATTTGAAGGAGGGACGCGCGCCCGATCCGATCAGGACCGTGGGTGGGCGCGCGCCGGTTTGAGACGTAGCAGCTGAGCGTTCTCAGCCGCAGCTTAGTTGCAGGGCGCGGGGCCGTTGGTCACGCCCTGGCACAGCGCCTCTTTGGTGATCCATCCTGCATCCACAACAACCGACAGGTTGTCGGCGGTTACCGGGATGGGCTCCAAGAAGCGAGCGGTCAGCTCGGTACCGGCAGGTGAGGTCCAGGCAGCGCCGCCCGCAACATCACCCATGGCAGCACCTTCGGCCATTTCGACCGCGATGTTTGCCGCAGCCTTGCCCAGATCACGGGCGTCTTTCCAGACAGATACGGTCTGCGTGCCCTTGGCAACACGGTTGAGTGCAGCGTGATCCCCATCCTGACCGGAAACCGCAATGCCTTCCATGCCCTGCGCGGTCAGCGCAGCGACAACACCGCCAGCGGTGCCGTCGTTAGAGGCTACAACCGCATCAACCTTGTTGTCGCTGGCGGTCAGGATCTGTTCCATGTTCCGCTGTGCATTGGCCGGCAGCCAGCCATCGGTATAGGCTTCACCAACGATTTTGATGTCGCCGCTGTCGATTGCAGCCTGAATGACCTCTTGCTGACCACCGCGCAGAAAATCAGCATTTGGATCGGTGGGCGAGCCCTTGATCATCACATAGTTGCCGCTGGGCTGAGCTTTCAGCACGGCGCGCGCCTGCATCCGGCCCACTTCGACATTGTCAAAGGTCAGGTAGAACGCACGGCCGTCTTCGATCAGGCGGTCATAGGCAACAACAGGGATGCCCTCGTCTGCGGCGGCCTGCACGGCCGGGCCGATGGCCTGGGCATCCTGGGCCAGTACGATCAGCGCATCGACGCCCTGTGCGATCAGGCTTTCGATATCGGAAAGCTGCTTTGCCGAAGATGACTGCGCATCTGCAGATACATAGGTTGCACCTTTTGCTTCCAGTGCAGCCTTGATCGCAGCTTCGTCAGTTTTCCAGCGTTCTTCCTGGAAGTTCGACCAGCTGACGCCAACGGTCACATCTTCAGCAAGGGCCATGCTCGCAGTTGCAGCAAAAGCCAGTACGGATACGCCACTCAAGAATTTCATTGTTTTCCTCCCTCGGGTCGTTGCGGGTCCGTGCAGCAGTCAGGTCCCCCTCGCTACATGCCCGTCCTGATATCCCTAACATTATTTTTTTTGAAACTCAAATTAAATAATGTATCATGAGGTCGGATATCTTGTCGGTCGGCCGTTTCCTGCGATAACCCGCCCGACAATAAGGGGGAAATACGGTGGTCAAATCGGACAGGCTTTCACATTCCGGCGAGTTGCGCGAAAGCAGCCGCCTTCAGGTATTTGATACCATACGCGCCGCCGGACAGATCGCCCGAATCGATATTGCCCAGATCACCCGGATCAGCCCGGCCACTGTCACCGCAATCACCGCTGAGCTGCTGGCCGCCGGGTTGATCGAGGAGGTCAGCCCCGACACCGCGCGCGGTGCCAAACGGGGCCGTCCACGGGTTGCCCTCAAAATTCGGGGCAGCGCACATCATATCGCAGGGCTGAAACTGTCCCATCACGCCATCACCACGCTGATCACTGATTTCGAAGGCACCGAATTGATCAGCCACGAGATGCCCCTGCGGGGCGGTCAGATGTCCCCGGATGCCCTGTGCGAGAAAATTGTCGAGGCGCTGGATCAAAGCTGCGCCAAAGGTGGGCTGACCCGCGCGCAGATCTCTGGCGTTGGCATCGGCATGGCTGGGGTCATGGATGCGGAGCGGAATTTCATCTATTGGTCCTCATCGCTCAATGTGCGCAACATTGACCTCGGAAGCGCGCTAAAGTCGCACCTTAGTATGCCGGTGTTCATCGACAATGACGCCAATCTTGTCGCCAAAGCAGAGCATCTGTTCGGCGAGGGCGATACCCGCAATAACTTTGTTGTTGTCACCGTCGAGCACGGGGTCGGCATGGGCATCGTTATTGATAACCAGATCTATCGCGGCGCACGCGGCTGTGGTGCAGAGTTCGGCCATATCAAGGTTCAACTGGAAGGCGCGCTCTGCCAATGCGGGCAACGTGGCTGCCTGGAGGCCTATGTCGGCGACTATGCCCTGCTGCGTGAGGCAAATATCACCAGTGGGGTAGAGCGGCACAAGGATCTTGCTTCGCTTTATGCAGCGGTGGCTGAAGGGGACGTGATGGCACAATCCATCCTCGACCGCGCCGGACGGATGTTCGCCATGGGGCTGGCGAACATTGTCAATATCTTTGACCCTCAGATGATCGTTCTGGCCGGCGCGCAGCTGGCCTTTGGGTACCTGTCCTCCGACAAGGTAGTCGAAGAAATGCGCCGCTGGGTAGTGCAGGTGGATGGCCCGCTGCCAGAGGTGCGCGTGCATGGCTGGGGCAATCAGATGTGGGCGAAAGGCGCTGCAGCCTATGCAATTGAAGAAGTCTCGGCCCTTACCATTCGCGAGGTTGCAAGCCATGCCAGTTAGGGTCCGTCTACGTCTGGCGCCGCTGTGCCTTCTGCCGCAGATTGCACTCGCCAACGGTTCCGAGCCGCCCGTTTTCACCCCACGCCCGATCGCCGCGCATATCTATGATGGTGGCTGGGAGCATTTCGTGGGCGGCGGGCTGGCTTCACTGGATTGCAACGGCGACAAGTTTCCCGATCTGGTAGCCGCAGGCGGCAGCAACCCGGTTCAGCTGATGATCAATCGAACCAAGACCCCCGGCGCAGCTTTGCAGTTTACCGCCGATACGCCTACAGCCTTGGTGCAAACGGGAGTCACCGGCATCTATCCGCTGGATATTGATGGTGACGGGGTTCTGGATCTCGCTGTGTTGCGTGTCGGCGCCGACCAACTGCTGCGTGGCACTGGGGACTGCCAGTTCGAACCATTTGATGGTCTTGGATTTTCCAGTGGAGATCACTGGACCACTGCCTTCTCCGCGACATGGGAAATTGGGGCTCAACTCCCCACTCTGGCCTTCGGCACCTACGTAGACCGGAACAACCCGGATGGCCCCTTTGAGGCCTGTGATGACACGCTGCTCTATCGCCCAGAGGGAGACAGATATAGCCCTCCGATCAGGCTCACGCCTGGGTACTGCGCTTTGTCCATGCTGTTCACCAACTGGCACCGACGCGCTGACGGGCCTGCGCATGGGCGCGCCGACCTTCGCATCAGCAATGACCGGCACTATTACGTCCGCGGCGGGCAGGAACAGATGTGGAAGATGACCACGCCGCCGGTGCTGTACCAACAGGAGGACGGCTGGGCTCCCTATCACCTCTGGGGCATGGGAATCGCGTCGCGTGATCTCAATGGCGATGGGTTCTCCGATGTCTATCTCACCTCGATGGGGGATCAAAAGCTTCAGCTTTTTGATCCGGCCGGTATCGGCCCATCCTACCGCGATGTGACCTACGACTACGGCACGACCGCCCACCGTCCAACCAGTGGCGGCGACGGGCGACCGTCCACCGGATGGCACGCGGATTTCGGTGATGTGAACAACGACGGGCGTGACGATATCTTCGTGACCAAAGGCAATGTGGAACAGATGCCAGACGCCGCCATGCGCGACCCAAATACGCTCTTGATCCAAGGTGTTGACGGGCGATTTACGGATGCAGCCGCAGCCGCACAAATCGCCAGCATGGCCCGGTCTCGTGGCGCTGTTCTACGCGACCTCAATCTGGATGGCCACCTTGACCTCGCCGTGGTCAACCGTCGCGCGCCGATGGAGCTTTATCAGAACGCCACTCAAGCCACAGGTAATTGGCTCTCCCTGTCTCTGCACGGCGTTGCGCCCAACACCCAAGCCATCGGTGCCTTTGTCGAGCTGGACACCGGGACCCGGATCCATACCCGCGAAATCACGGTTGGTGGAGGTCACGCGGGCGGTTCCGCCGGGGACCTCCATTTTGGCCTGGGAGAGGCGCAGGGCCTTCGATTGCGTGTGATCTGGCCTGATGGGGAGGCAACCGAGTGGCAGACAGTGCCGCCCAACCAGCATATTACAGTAATCCAGTAGCCCCGTTCGGGCCTATTGCTCGACAGGCAGGCCTGAGGGTACGCTAGCAGGCACGCCAAGCCGCCCCGCCGCCGCTGTGCTATCGGTCAGGGCCTCAAGAAAGGCGACAAGATCGGCGATCTCATCGTCACTCAGCGTAACGGGCGCCAGATCATTGGCGGATGCGATACGCTGCACCTCCGCAGGATCATCCATTGCAGCCCAATCATCGGCGTCTTGCAGTGCAGGCAGAACCACCTGACTGCGGTCATATGCCATCAACGCATCCAGCGGGTCCAGATGATGACGCACAACCGCCTCCAGCGTGGCGTAGGCGCCGCTGTGCCCATAGGGCGCCGTCAGCGCAACATTCCGCAGCGAGGGGGTGCGAAACCTATACGCATCATCAGGGTTTCCGGTCACCCGCAACCGGCCTTCATCGCGGGCATGAGCTTCAAACCGCGCCGCCTTTCCCGGTCCGAGTTGTGGCATTGCGATTGCGTGAAACCCATTGTCCGTCTGCAACCAACCGGAATGGCATTGGCTGCAGCCCCCCGCGCCATAAAACAAGTCCTGCCCCCGCGCTGCGACGGGCGGCAACGGCTCTCCCTGAATCTGCGCACGGTCAAACGGGCTGTTATCGGCCCGCCACTCAAACCGGATAAAGGCTGCAAGCATATTGCCGATATCCGTGAACCGAATGGGGGCTCCAGTGCCCAAAACGCGATCAAACCGCTGCCTGTATTCCGGAATATCCGCCACCCGACCCGCAATCAGGTCCCATGCACCGCCCCGATGACTCAACTGACCCAGGCGCACCGCGCGGGACACTTCGTTTTCACGGTAGTGACCTGCCATCTCATCTGCTGAGAGTACTGGAAACATCGCCTGGGCAGACAGCGCCGAGTCAAAACCAGACAGCATATCGCCCTCCAACGGTGTACGGATACCTGATCCATAAGCCGGATCTGCCTCCAGCCTGCCGTCATGAAACATGACATCCATACCCCGCGCGCCAAGATTCCAAAGTGCAGGCGCATTGCGCGGGATGCGTTGCTCCGGTAGGTTTTCGGGATCCACCTGTCGTTTGAGGCCCAGCCCGTTTGCTCCCTCACCCAGCGACAGCGACACACCATCACCAGTGCCAAACCGCGGATGATGACAGCTCGCGCAGCTGATGTTGCGATTGCCTGACAGGATCGGATCGTAGAACAAGAGCTGCCCCAACTCGACCTGTGCCTGATCCATCAGCGCGAAACTCGGACGTGGACCCAGATCCAAGGGCTGATGCTTGGTCTCTGCGATGCCCCCGCGAGCGTAGGCCGCAAGGCTCAGACTAGCGATGACACACCCCAGAAGGCCGCTCCGACGCCAACACTCAGTCATCCTGATCCGCCTCATTTGTCGAGAAATCCAATAATAGCTTCTGGTGATAAGGCCGTCCCGGATGCACCATAACACTTGGAAAATCAGGTTGATTGACGGCATCCGGGAACCCCTGTGGCTCGATACAGACAGCGGCGAAGGGTGCAAGCTGCTGCCCGTCTTGAGCCGCCACCGCGCTGTTCAGATGTGTTGCGGTATAGATCTGCGCACCCGGCTGATCCGAACAAACCCGCATGGCGACACCGTTTGGAGCAGTCAACGTCGCAACCTCCGGCATATGGCTATCGGCACCCTTGGAAAAGATGACATGAGTGTCGGTCCCGCGTCGCTGTGGATCCAGCTTTGCAAAGGACTGCCCATCGGTAAAATCAAACGGAGTCCCCGCGACAGGCGCAATCGCGCCTGTTGGCACCCCGTCCGGACGCAGCGGAAGATGGGCGGCCGCAGGGCAGCGAAGGCGGTGCCCCCAAATGTCACCTTTGGTACCCAGCGTATAATAATTGTGCTGAGCCAGATTGATTGGGGTCATCTTATCAACGCTGGCCCTCATATCATAGCTTACACTGGTTCCAGACACTGTGATCCGCAGCAGGAACTCAGCGCACCCGGGATAGCCATTCTCACCCTCAACTGAAGTATAGCTCAGCTCCACCACATCATCAGTCACCTGCTGGAGATCCCAGAATACCCGCCCGAGACCCGCCGCCCCACCATGCAGCTGATTGCCCCCCTCATTGGCATCCAGGGCAATCAGTCGTCCTGCCAGATCGAAACGGGCGCCGCCAATGCGATTGGCCACCCGACCCACGATAGCCCCCAGATAGAAAGGGTCCCACAGATAAGCGGCGATATCGCGATAGCCCAGAACCATCGGCACCCATCCATCATCGGTGCGCAGATCCAGACGCGCCGTAATTGCGCCGAAGTTGAGAATCCGAAGCCGCAGGTGATCATCTTCCAGATCCAGCCATCGCAGCTGATCAGAGGCGGTCTCCGGCAGATGCGTGTGCGGCGGAGGTGCTCCAGTAGATGACAGTCTGGCTGGTGGCATTAAAGGATATCCCTGGTTGCAGAACCTCGGTTAGTCCTGATCGGCCATTTATTTTGATTACAAAATTAATGCGGCGCACCCGAGCTGTCAATTCAGCTGGCATAGGCGGCTAAGTAGTTGCGCAAATAGCGATCGACCAGCCGCGTAGGTCATAGATGGCGCGGACATCAAACACATCGCGCGAGATCAAACATCGCCCAAGCAATACTCCGTTTAAGACAAATTCTTGCCACGAATTTGAATCAAATCTTAGGAAAGGCGGATGAGATCGCAGCCACCAAGAGCAGATAGCGATCCTGTCGACATTCATGTTGGCACCGCGAGGTTGAAGATCGGGGTAAGACATGAGCGACATTACAAATTTCGACAACCTGCGCTCACCCGTCGGCTGCGAGCAGACCGCTCCACGGCGTATTGGCCTTTACGCCATCATCGGGAAACGCCTTCTAGATATCCTCTTGGCCCTGACACTGTTTCCAGTACTTTCGCCGGTGATTGCCCTTCTGTGGATGATCAGCCGACGTGACGGAGGACCAGGCTTCTTCGGTCACACGCGCATCGGAAAGGACGGTACCCCCTTCACCTGCTGGAAAATTCGCACCATGATTCACGGTGCCGAAGACGTATTGGCTGAGCATCTGAAAACTGACGCCGAGGCAGCCCAGGAATGGGCGCGCGACCGTAAGCTGAGCCGCGACCCGCGGATCACCAGCCTGGGCCTGTTTCTCCGCCGCAGCAGTCTGGACGAGCTGCCACAGATCTGGAACGTGCTGCGCGGCGACATGAGTTTCGTCGGGCCACGGCCAATCGTGCGCAGTGAGCTGAGTAAATACGGATCCGCTGCGCCGATCTACCTCAGCCAGAAGCCGGGAATCACCGGCCTGTGGCAGGTGTCCGGGCGCAATGATGTGAGCTATGAGGACCGCGTCTCTTTTGATATTGATTACCTCGAACGCCGGACATTCAGCTTTGATATCAAACTGATCCTGTTGACTGGCCTGTCGGTGATCGGACAGACCGGACGGTAAAGACGACATTAAGCCCTATGCGATACTGTCCGGACAAAGGCAAAAGGGATCACCGCGTATGCCCGCGGCGGACAGCCGCGCGGTATCAGGTTCCCTCACTGCAATAGCGGGACAACCAGAATGCACGACAGCAATACAGACGCATCAACACTGAGCCACGTATCAAGAGGCCGTGGCCGCCTCGCGTTGCTCGGGGTGTTCTGGTCTTTCGTGAATATCATGGTCAGCAATGGTCTCACTGTTGTTGTTTTCCTCGTGACCTCTCTGCTGTTGGAGCCTGCCGATTTTGGCGCGGTCGCCCTCGCAACATCGATTGTGATTTGGGTGATGACAGTGGTGCCCCTCCCCCTTGGCGACGCCATTATTCAACGCAGCGATCTGAGGCAGGCACATCTCGACAGTGCTTTCTGGCTGACTATGGCCATTGCCTTGGCCGCGATCGCGGTCTTGGTTTTCACAGCCCCGCTGATTGCCGCCTGGACCAAACTTGATGTGCTGACAGTCATTCTACCGGTCTTGTCCCTGCGCATTCTCTTCGTATCGCTTGGAAATATCCCTGCTGCTCTGGTGAACCGGCGGATGGAGTTTCGCCATATTGCCCTTCGCACAACGCTTGCCAACGGGCTTGGCGCTGCGGGTTGCCTGCTGCTCGTCCTCCAAGGCTATGCCATCTGGGCGCTGATCATGGCACAGGTCATCACCGCAGTGGTTGGCTGCATTGTGTCCTATTGGACTGCGGATTGGCGTCCGGGATTTCAGCTGTCGCGCGCGGCACTGACTGATTTGCGCGGTTTCACCCTGTTCACCATGGGTGGGCGGATGATCGAACCAACCAAGATCAACCAGATCCTAATCGGGGTGGTTGCGGGGCCCGCTGTGCTCGGTATTTTCTTCTTCGCACGTAGAATTTGCGAGATCCTGCAGGAGCTGACTATCGGGACATTGCTGCCAGTCACAAGGGTCCTGTTCGCCAGCCTACAGACGGAAAAGGATCAGCGCCGCGAAGCCTTTATCCTCAGCAGCTTTGCCGCAGCAACAGCTGCCTTTCCACTCTTCATCGGCTTTATCATCGTGGCACCAACCGCCATCCCCTTTGTCTTTGGCAGCAAATGGCTGGCAGCAATCTATCCGTTGCAGTGTTTTGCCATGCTAAGCCTCATGATGAGCATCGGCGTCATGCAGGCCTCTCTGGTTCGGTTCTCAGGTCATGCAAGGTGGTGGTTCGGCTTCGAATGTGTGGTCAGCCTGTCGGGATTTGCGGCAATTTTGCTGCTATCCCCTGAAGGGCTGAACCGGATCATGTCCGCACTCGTAGGCATTTCCTTCCTGCTGTGGCCAATCGCAACACGCAAAACCCTGAAGATACTCGATATGTCGGCAGCAACATATATATTCGAGGCCCTGCGACCTGCCCTGATATCCGTGTCCATGATGGCCATTGCCCTGTTTGCCCTGCGCGAACTGGGTCCACCCATGTATGGTACCCCGCAACTTTTGGCGCAGTTTGCCGTGGCCATCCCAACCTATAGTGTCATGATCTTCCTGGTTGGGCGGGACCGGCTGCAGCAGATATTGAACAAAATTCGCAGCAGCCGAAACATTCGCGCGCAGTGACTTGTTCCACCACCTCAAGGCAATCCGGGAAAGCCGTAGCTAGGCTGTACGAGCACGTTCCACAACAGTGCAGTAAAGGTATCGCAATGTGCCACAGAGCCAGCATCGCTTTCTTGCAGACCAACGAAAGCGGCTGGCGGCACTCAGCCCCTATCTCTCCATCGATTGAGTACCTTGAGATGCGCCTATCCCATTCCTGACAGAACCAGCAAACACTGCACTCCCAATCCCCCCGGTATAAAGCAGTGGCTTGGCCCGTATTCGCACTCTCTCCGCGAACATTCAGCCCCTCGGCCCAGCCTCTGCCACTGGCGTTTTGGCAGTAAGGCGACGCCGAAGCCCACCAAGAAATCGCTCGGCGCCGGGTGCCCTGCACCGAGGCTACGGGCCCGCATCAAAGACTAGCAGTCGATCCGTGTCAGACGCATGGAAATTTACGATCACAGCACAGTGCGCAGCCATTTCCGAGACATCAATCATCTAACGGCTTCACGGTGCGCGGAACCCATACACATCATCGATGACCGCACCGTAAAATGCCACCGCCCCTAGCAAGGAGCGGTGGCCTGTTGTCATTTCACCCTCAAGAGAGGTGAACCATCGACCGGTGTGCCGTTGAGGTGGGCCGGACGTATTTTACCAAACACAACAGCCCCGCCCCCCCTTACCATCAGATGTCACTCTGTGACTGATCCTGCGACGGCGTGGGCACGTGATGCTTCGGGACTAGGCGGCAGCAACGTAGCCATGCTGGGCCTGTGTTTGCTGGGGCTGTGCGCGGTCACCGGTTTGAAACGCCGTAACCAATCGAGACAGGTTCGTTGTCTCATGATCGAGAGAACTACAGGCTGCAGCGGTCTCTTCACACATCGCGGCATTCTGTTGTTGTGCGGATTCCAGCGTGCTCATGGCCCCATTCAACTCCGAGATGCCATTCGACTGCTCGTCCGCCTGCTTGGCAATATCGCCGACATGTTCGGAAATACTACCGATGGCATTCATGATCGTGGTCAGCGAGTCATTCGTCCGGCCGACCAGATCAACACCATGGGCCACCTGCGCCTCGGACGCGGTAATCAGCTTCTTGATTTCAAGAGCGGATTCAGAGGAACGCAGGGCAAGACTGCGGACTTCCGCCGCCACCACTGAGAACCCGCGCCCTGCTTCACCCGCCCGCGCGGCTTCGACGCCGGCATTCAATGCCAGGAGGTTGGTCTGGAACGCGATGTCATCAATCATACCGGTGATCCGCGTGATCTGCTCGGACGTCGCGGCAATGGAATCCATTGCATCCACCGTTTCGCGCGCGACGGCTGAACTGTTTGTTGCATTCTGGCTCACAGAGGTGACTAGGGCGTCGGTTTCTCGGGCGCCGCGGGCGACATGTTGCACATTCTGCGTGAGCTCGCTCAGCGAAGCCGCCGTCTCCTCCAACTGCAGCGCTGATTGCTCAGTCCGCTGAGAGAGATCATTGGTCGCAGACGCAATTTCTGTCAGTCCGGTATCGATGGAATCAGCGGAGTCATTGACTGAGGTGATCAACTTGCTCAGTTGCTCTACCGTGTTGTTGAAATCCTGACGCAGCCCCTCGTACTGGCGCGGCATCTCTTCGTGAATTTCGACATCCAGCCGTCCACCGGCCAATTGCTGGAGCTGCTGTGCAAGTGTTGTGACGACCTCTTCCTGCTGCTGTTTCTCGCGCAGCTGAGTTGCTTCCAGCTCTTCCTTGGAGGCAAGGCCCTGACGCAGAGTCTCGATGGAAGCCGCCATCGCTCCAATCTCGTCTTTTCGCTTTGGAATATCGACAGGCTCGTGAACTTTCCCTTCGGTCAGGTCCTTCATGACGCCAAGCATCTTTCCCAAGGGGCGTCGGACCAGCGAACGAACCGAAAAAAATATGGTCGCCAGAGTCAGACCCAGCAGAAGCACATTCGTCGTCAGCTGTTCATAAATGCTCGCCTTTACGGGATTGACGAAGACGTGTCGGGGCACATCCAGAACCACCACCCAGGTCTTGTTCATGCCATAGGCGGTAAACGGGTAGAACAGGCGTGTAGATCCATCCGCACGATCCGAAACGATCTGCACCTCACCCGTATCAACAGCCGCCTGAAACTCAGCCACTTCTTCTCCCTCAAACGACTGGGTCAGCAGTTCTGGGTCGGGATGGGACAGCCATTTACCGCCCTGCCCCAGCAGCATTACACTTCCGCCTTCGTAGACAGACAGCCCACGAACGAATTCGCCCAGATTGTCGAGCACAATGTCGACACCGGCGACGCCAACGATTTGTCCCTGCGCATTCACCGGGACCGAGACTGATGTCAGCAGTCGATTTTCATTGGTGAGATACGGCTCCGTGATGACGCTCTCGCCGCTATCAATAGGCAAACGGTACCATTCAGACGTATCGTTTGGATCAACTTCGAACGTCTCGAAGTTCAACCCTCCCGTATCTGATTTGGTCCAATACGCGGCAAAGATCCCATCCGCATTGCGCCCTTCGGGTCCTGTGATGAAATCCTCAGTGGCGCCGTCGGGGATTGCGGACATCCAGGAGGAAAACACCAGATCGTAACGGCCTGGTACACCTTCCATGATTTTGATCAGATCGGCGGTGGTCGCTTCGCCATCTTCGATGTAGCCGGACAAGGCTCCACCGAGAGCAGATGCGGCCGAGGTTGCCTCAACCAGTTGCGAAGACAGGCTCTGGGAAATATCCGAGGCGCGTTGGGACGCGCCTTCCAGCACACGCTCTCGAACCTGCTGCGACTCATTGAGAGCCGTGAAGATGCTGAAGCACAGCATCAACCCGGTGATAGCAACTGTTGTCGCAGCAAGAAGCTTACCTGAAATTGTATTAAACAGAGCTGGCATTAAAATCTCCACTTGGAAAGCTCGTCTTTAACGATCTCTCCCACATCGGCCTGAACAAAGTGTTGACCCATGCTTTCAAAGCGTATGTCCAAACAGGTTTACCCAGCAGATTTCAATCAGATTTGATATAATTTTAACGCCACTGTGTTCACCGCTCCGACGGGAGTGCGGCCTATCAGATCTCCGCAGTCACCACAGACAGCCACGCCTGTGCAGCCTCACTTAGCAACGGCGCCAGCCGTTGTGATACCTGTTGATGATAGCTGTTCAGCCACAGTCGTTCAGCCGCAGTCAATGCATCAGGGATCAGCATATCGGTCTGTATCGGTGCCCACGTCATATTCCGAAACGCTAAGAAACCATTCGGTTCTTCAATGATTTCAAAGATATTCTCGATGCGGATGCCAAACCGATCAGCCTCATAATAGCCCGGCTCAATCGACACCACCATGCCTGCGGTCAGATCCACCGGATTAAAGGGCTTGCCGATGCGTTGGGGATGCTCATGAACAGACAGTCGGTGCCCGATCCCGTGACCGGTGCCATGATCGTAATCAAGACCCAGGTCCCAGAGCGGGCGTCGGCAGATCGCATCAATGTGATGCCCTTGGGTACCGCGCGGAAACCGCAGCGTGGCAAGCGCATGGAAGGCTTTGAAAACGGCCGTATAGGCCCGGTCGTATCCTTCGGGGCGCAGATCAAACGCAAAGCTGCGCGTGGCATCGGTGGTCCCTGTCTCATACTGGCCGCCGCTGTCCAACAGATAGGGGTGTTCTGGCAGTATCGGCGCATTCCGACCATTGGTGGCCGCGTAATGGCACATGGCAGCATTCCCCCCAGCGGCGGAGATGGTCTGAAAACTCTCGGTCAGGAAACCCGGGCGGTCTTGTCGAAAGGACAGGATTTTCGCTTCGGCTTCGCGCTCGGTCACCGGATGACCAAGAGCGGCACGGGCCGGGACTGCTTCAGCGAGCCAGCATGAAAACTCCGCCCAGGCGACACCATCCTGAACATGACAGTTGTGCAGCCCCGCCAGTTCCACCGGATTTTTGATCGCTTTCGCCCGGGTCAACGCGCTGGCCATCGGAACCGGCGTGGCCCCTGCTTCTGCAATCGTCTCGCGGACAGCCACGGGTGAGAAATCAGGGTCGAACAGCACCCCCGCGCCCGCAACGCATAAACGGCGCAAAGTGCTGAGAAACTCTGAGATCGGATAAGCGGTCACGGCGGCGGGAAGGTGATCCTGCACCGCCTCATTCAGTTTGGCAGGATTGACAAACCAGGAAACTTCACCGGTCCGGTCCGCAATGAGAAACGATTGCGGCATCGGATTAAATGCCACATCGTCTCCGCGCAGATTGAGCAGCCAGGCGATATTGTCCGGCTGGGTCTCCACCAGACATTCGGCGCCTTGCTCGTTCAGATGCGCAACCATATCGCTACATTTTTCAGCACAGCTGCGCCCCGACAATTGCACAGGGAACACCGTCACCTTCCCCGACGGTGGGGGCGGCTGATCCTGCCAAACGGCATCCACCGGATTGTCTTGCTGCGGTTGCATTGCAGCCCCTGCCTGCGCGCAGGCCACAGCAAACCGGTCATACCAACCGGGCGGCAGGTGCATTGGATCATATCCCACCTGCCAGCCGTCCCGCGCAACCGAGGAAAGCCAGTGCTCCGGCGGTTGCTCAAAGATGTGCAACCGCGAAAACAATGGGCCTGCACATTCATTCGCAACCTGCACACTGTAGCGGCCATCGACGAACACCGCGACGGTCTCTGCCGTCACGATCGCCATTCCGGCGGAGCCGGTAAAACCGGTGACATAGGCCAAACGTTCGTCATGCGGCGCGACATACTCCCCCTGATGGGCATCAAACCGGGGCAAAATGAAAGCATCAAGATTGCGGGCGGTCAGCTCCAAACGCAGATCGGCGATACGGGCGGCCGCAGGCGGCGTGCTCAAAGTGTCAGGCATTTTGGGGGATCTCTTCAGCAAGATGGCAGGCGACTTCACCACGGTCGCCAAGGGGGCGCAGGCGCGGAACATCCCGCCTGCAGACATCGGCGGCATGAGCACAGCGCACATGAAACGGGCAGCCCGGCGGTACATTCAACGGCGAGGGCAGCTCTCCCTCCAGCCGGATCGCATCGCCCGTATCATCCGGGTCAAGCGAGGGCGCCGCACTCAACAAAGCCTGCGAATAGGGATGTGCAGGGTTTGCAAACAGGGTCTCGCTGTCGCCGATTTCCACGATACGACCCAGATAGATCACCGCTACGCGGTGAGAGACATGACGCACCAATCGCAGATCATGGGCCACAAATAGGATGGTCAGATCCAGTTGCTCCTGCAATTCCAGGAGCAGGTTCACCACCTGCGCCTGAACTGAGACATCCAGCGCAGACACCAGCTCATCGGCAATCAGCACCTCCGGCTCCACCGCCAGCGCGCGGGCAATCGCAATCCTCTGGCGTTGCCCACCGGAAAACTCATGCGGCAGTTTCTGAGCCGCATCAGCAGGTAGCCGGACCAGCTCCAACAGCTCCTCCACCCGCGCCGGGATTTCATCCGTCGGGCGCATTTTATGCACATGTAGGGCTTCGCTCAGGATTTGGCCGCAGGTCATACGCGGATTGAGCGAGGAATAGGGATCCTGAAACATCATCTGCACGCGCCGGTTATAACTGCGATCGCTGCGTGTCCCTTCAGCAAAAATATCCTGCCCATGGTGGCGAATACTGCCGTGCTGCGGCTGATAAAGCCGGACGATGCAGCGCGCCAACGTGGATTTGCCACATCCCGATTCACCAACAACGCCAAGGGTTTCCCCCTTTTGCAGCGCCAGGCTGACACCATTCAGCGCCCGCACAGCGCGCCCAGGTCTCTTTCGTATCACATCGACCAAGCTGCGCGGCAGTTGAAAGGTCAGGCTGAGATCGTCAATCTCCATCACCGGATGCGTCATGCAACCTCTCCCTGAATGGCAGGCACCGGATTAAAACAGGCCGCGCGCCGTCCGGCACTGATGGTTTCCAGCGGAGGCCGCTTGCTCAGGCAGGCTTCCGTCCGTACCTCACAACGCGGCCCATATGCGCAGCCCGGCGGCAACATCTCAAGGCTCGGCGGTGTCCCCGGCACGGAATAGAGCGGCGTGCGTGGCGCGATATCCTGCGGCACCGACCGCATCAGCCCGGCGGTGTAAGGATGCCTTGGCGCGCGCAGCACCTGCCGCACCGCACCCTGTTCCACAACGCGACCGGCATACATAACCGCAACATTTTCACAGGTTTGCGCCACCACTCCCAGATCATGGGTGACCAGAATAACCCCCATGTTCATCTCATCGGACAGACGCAGGATCAGATCGAGGATCTGGGCCTGAATGGTGACATCCAGTGCGGTGGTTGGCTCATCCGCCAGCAACAGCTTTGGTTCCGCCGCCAGCGCAATGGCAATCATCACCCGCTGGCGCATGCCGCCGGAAAACTGATGCGGATAGTCCTGCAACCGGGAGGCAGCGGCGGGGATCCCCACATGATCCAGCATTTCAATCGCCCGGTCGCGACGTGCCGCGCGGGACAGATCAGTATGCGCCTTCAGCGTTTCGGTCAGTTGCAGACCCACCGTCAGCAAAGGGTTGAGCGAGGTCATCGGCTCCTGAAAGATCATCGCCACCTCGCCGCCGCGCACCCCACGCAGCTGCCTATCCGTCAGTCGCGAGATATCACGTCCCTGCCAGCGCACCTCGCCCGTAACCTCCCCGTGGCGGCGGGTCAGCCCCAGGATCGACCTCAGGGTCACGCTCTTGCCAGAGCCGCTCTCCCCGACGAGCCCCAGGACCTCCCCTTGCCGCAGATCAAAGCTGACATCGCGAACCGCAGGCAACATCACGCCACCGCGCTTGAACGTCGTGCAGAGGTTGCGAACCTCCAGAACCGGTTGTGTCTCTTGCATGGTCATAGTCCCTTCCCCCGATCAACCACGGGGCCGCAACAGGTCGGCCAACCCATCACCAATCAGCGAAAATCCAATCCCGGTCAGTACGATGGCGATGCCCGGCATCAGGCTGAGCCACCAGGCGGTGGTGATGAAATTGCGCCCTTCGGCAATCAAAACACCCCATTCAGCCTGCGGTGGCTGCGCGCCCAGACCGAGGTATCCCAGCGAGGACCCCAACAGGATTGCCAGCGACATATCCGTCATCCAGTAGACAATCACCGGGGTGATCGCATTGGGTAACAGGTGGCGAAAAATAACCCGCCGGTCGGAATACCCCATGACCACCCCTGCCGAGGCATAGTCGTTGCCCATCTGGGTGATCACCTCCGCGCGCATCAGGCGCGCGTAATACACCCAGCCAACCACTGTAATGGCGATATACATATTGACCAGTCCCGGCCCCAGCACGGCAACAACCGCAATCACCAGAACCAGAAAGGGAAAGGTGATGACCGCATCCACCACCCGGCCAAAGATCATATCGGCGACCCCGCGATAATATCCGACCAATGCGCCGATGATGACGCCAATCAGCATCGCAAAGACCGTGGCCAGAACCGCCATCTGCATATTCACCGAGTAGGCTGAGATAACCCGGCTCAAACTGTCCCGACCCAGCATGTCGGTGCCAAAGGGATGCGCCCAGCTCGGCGGCTGACGCACCGCGTTATAGTCAATGAAGTTGGGGTCATATGGGGCGAACAGCCCCGGCGCGATGGCCAGCAGCGTCGAGACGGCAATAATGGCGACACCAATCATGAAGCCGGGTTTGCGCAGGGCTATCTGCCACCGGCTCTGCTGCGGGCGCGTCGCCTCAGGCGACTGGAGTGTGGCATCAGTCATGTCAGTCGCATCCTCGGGTCTAGGGCGCTCTGGATCAGATCGGTCAGCAGGAATACGATCGACACCAGCACGGCAAACGTCAGGGTCAGCCCCTGAATCAGCGGATAATCACGGGCAAAAATCGCCTCCAGCATCAACCGGCCCACCCCCGGAACGGCAAAGACCGTCTCGGTAACCAAAGTCCCGCTCATCAGGTTGCCAATAGACAGACCCAGCAGCGTGACTGTGGAGATCAGCGCATTTCGCAGCACATGCCGCCCAAGTATCTGCCAGGCCGACAGCCCTTTGGCTCGGGCAAATTCGACATATTCCGCATCCACCACCTCAACGATGGCCGACCGCAGGTTCCGCATGATGATCGCAGATGTATAAAGTGCGACCGCCACCGACGGCAGGAACAGATGATAAAGCCTTGCCCCAAAGCTATCGCCATATCCGCCCACCGGGAACCAGCGCAGCTGTGCCGCCAGAAAGGTGAGCAATATCAGACCAATATAAAACACCGGCATCGACAGGCCGACCTGAAAAACAGTGCGGATCACCGCATCCGGCCAGCGCCCCCGGTTGAGTGCCGCAACAAAAGCCAGCGGCCCCGCAATCAGCACGGACAAGGCCACCGCATAGGTGGTCAGAAACAGCGTCGTTGGCAGGCGGCTGGCAATCACATCCATCACCGGGGCGCGCATCAGGATCGAACGTCCCAGATCCCCCTGGACGGTGTTGGACAGGAATTGCCAGAACTGGATCACAAGGGGTTGGTTCAGCCCCAGTCGTTCTCGAATGGCAGCTAGGTCAGCGTCAGACGCGCGATCCCCTGCAATGGCGATAGCCGGATCCCCCGGCAACAGGCGCACCAGCAAAAAGATGATGATCATGACCAGAAAGAAGGTCACCGCCATCAGTGCCAGGCGCTTGAGAATATATTGAATAGTGGCCATTTCGGCATCCGTTCATCGGCGCCGTCAACCAGCTGGGCTGACGGCGTTTGGTTGTCCAAACCGGTCGATCAGCGGTTGATCGACGCCTCCTCGAACAGGTTGTTACCCAACGGTGTCTGCACATATCCGCTGACACTCTTGGCCACGGCCACGGCAAACGGCGTCTCATACATGAACAGAAGCGGTGCGGCTTCGGCATAGATCGACTGCATCTCGGCGTATTGGCCAGCACGAGAGTCCGCATCCATTTCCGTCGCCGAGGCTTCGAACAGGCTGTTGAACTTCTCGTTCTCCCAACCTGTGCCAACCGCCTTCGCCGTCGGGAAATAGCCCAGCCAACCGGTGACCTGACTTGGATCATTCACGTCATTGACCCAGCCATAGGTATGGATGTCGAACTCACCAGACCGATTTTTTGCACCACGGGTGGCATTATCCACCTGCTCCACCTTCAGCTGGATACCCAAAGGCGCCCACATCTGCTGCAGCGCTGCGAAGATGGTGCTGTCATCAGCGGAACCGGCCAGAGTGGTAAAGGTGATCTCCGTGCCCGGCGCCAGACCGGCCTCGGCAATCAGCGCCTTTGCCTTGTCGATATCATAGCCGTAGAGCGGATCGGTTTCAGTGGCCAGCTGCGTCGCCGCCGCCATCAGCGGCGAGGTCATCGGCTTGCCAGCCCCCTGCAGCACCAGGCCAATCAGCGCCTGCTTGTTGGTGGCATAGTTCAACGCCTGGCGCACACGCGCATCGGCCAGCGGGTTGGGCGACCCATCCGCCCGCGTCGGGCGCGTGTTGATCGGCGAATAGATAATCCTGGTTGACGGGAACAGGTTCATATCAATCTTCGGATCCGCTTCCAGCTCAGCCACGCGCGAGAAAGGGATGAACTCTGCCGCATCCATCTCGCCCGCCTGCAGCTTCAGAATGCGGGTGGCGTCATCCGGAATGATTTCAAAATGAACGCCCTCCAGGTAAGGCAGCGGTTTGCCGTCAGCCCCAGCGCGCCAGTAGTGCTCATTGGCACAGAAATCCATCGAGGTCCCCTGTTCGAACCCACAGAGGTAAAAGGGCCCGGTGCCAACGCCAGCACTTTTCGCGGCAAATATAGCAGCGGATTTTTCCTGATCGGTCGCACCATCGGCAGCCTCGAACGTCGCCTTGGAAACGATGCCGGTCGTGAAGGTGGCGAGCATCGACAGGATCGTGGGATCAGGCGCCGAAAGCGTCAGCTTGATCTCACTGCCATTATTGGCAACTGTATCCAATGTTCCGAGAAGACCCGCCCAAGGGCTTAGATCAGCATCACGCGCACGATTCAGCGAAAACACCACATCTTCACCGGTGAGCGGTGTTCCGTCGGAAAACTTGATGCCCTCACGCAGGGTCAACGACACGGTGGTACCATCTTCTGACACAGTATAGCTCTCGGCGAGGCCAGGTACGACGGAGTTCCCATCCTGACTGGGGCGCAGCAATGTATCAAACAGACTGCCAACCATCCAGATGTCTGGGTTCCGATCAGCATAGATCGGGTCAATCAGCGTAGAGCCATCATAGCGGGCGAAATTCAGCACGCCGCCGCGGTCCTGCGCCAGGGCTGGCGCGGTCAATGCTGTGGTCAGGACGGCTGCAGCCGCCACCAGTTTTTTTGTCATTTGTGAGATCCTCCCAGATCGATTCTCCGTCTCATAGGAGGAAGCATAGCGTGAGTTTTAAAATTACTAAAATTATTTTTAGCAAAATATGTTGCGAGGTGAGCAGAACCCTTATTCCGCTGATGAAAGTCCGATCCGGACAACCAGTTCAGCGCGACGCGCTTTTCATCGGCATGGTGCTGACCCAGAGTTCGACAGCCTCTTCCTCACTCAACACAATCGAATAATGTGGTTTTGAGCAGTCATGATGGACGGTGTCCCCCGGTGACATGATATGCACGGCATCGCCCAGATGATATTCGAGCTGTCCTGAAATCAGATAGCAAAACACCTCTCCTTCATGGCACATTTTTTCTGACACATGGCCGGGAGGTCGGTGAATGATGGAAGGATAGCACAGCGCGCCAGAGAACCCCGGCCCCAGTTTCTCGTAGAGCCTGCCGTTTACGCCCAACGCATAGGTTTGCCGATTATCCTTATGAATATATTCGCGAAATTCTTCCTCAACACTCAACAGTTGCTCCACAGTGGTCTGCAAAGAGGCAGCAATCGACAACAGAGACGACAGCGACGGCGTGCTGATGCCGCGTTCCACCTGTGAGATGAATCCGGGCGTCAGCTCGGTTTCCTCGGCAACTTGCACCATTGTCATTCCCATCGCCTTGCGACGACGGCGGATCGCATTGCCCAATTGCTCAGGGTTGTCTTTTTTCCGATTTCTTTTGTTGGTGCCTGATTTGCGCGTGCCTGAGACGTCCATGTCGATATCCTGAAAATTTCGGCGAGCCTCGCGCCCTACCATCCAAAGACATCAAACCGATCATCCGGGGTGGCTTAGGGATAGTGGAGCCGCCAGTGCCAGGAAAACGTATACTAAAATTTATTGAAGTGCTACATCAGAAATAGCCTGCGATTGACCTCGCGAGGCGTTTCGCTTGTTTCCAACCTCAGAGAGGTCCGATGCGCAGCACCAAGACCGTACATGTAATTTCCGCTCATGCCGAGGGGGAAGTGGGCGATGTCATCGTTGGCGGTGTCGCCCCGCCGCCCGGCGCCACCCTCTGGGAGCAGCGCTCTTTCATCGCAGAGGACCAGACCCTACGGAATTTTATGCTCAATGAACCGCGCGGTGGCGTGTTTCGGCATGTGAACCTTCTCGTGCCACCGAAACATCCGGATGCCGATATAGGTTTCATCATCATGGAACCCGAGTTCACGCCGCCGATGTCGGGGTCAAATTCGATCTGCGTTGCCACCGTCCTGCTGGACAGTGGCATCCTGCCAATGCAGGAACCCGAGACCCACCTGACGCTGGAGGCGCCCGGTGGTTTGGTGCGCGTCCGCGCCGAATGCAGGGACGGCAAGGCGCAGCGCATTTATGTTCGAAATGTCCCCAGCTTTGCTGGCGAAATCAGCGTTCCGTTGAACGTGCCGGGAATCGGAACCCTGCATGTAGATACCGCCTATGGCGGCGACAGTTTTGTGGTGGTTCAGGCTGCGGATCTGGAGCTTGAGATCTGCGAGCCAGAAGCCAAAACACTGGCCCAGATCGGCAGCCGCATCCTTGGGGCAGCCAATCAGCAGCTGGGGTTTACCCATCCCACCAACCCGGACTGGGCGCATATTTCTTTCTGCGCGTTCTGCGGACCGCTCACGCCGACAGCAACCGGTCTGCGCAGTCGCTCGGCCGTGACGATCCAACCTGGCAAGGTTGATCGCTCTCCAACCGGCACTGCTGTTTCAGCGCGGATGGCTCTCATGCTCGCCAAGGGGCAGATAACCGCAGAACAGGACTTCGAGGCAATTTCAATCATCGGCTCAAGCTTTAAGGGCCGCATCGCGGCGCAAACAACCGTGGGTGACCTCGCCGCAATCATACCTGAAATCAGCGGGAGGGGGTGGATCACCGGCACACACCAACACATGCTGGATCCCGACGATCCTTGGCCAACAGGCTATCGCCTCAGTGACACCTGGGGGGCGTGATGCAGATCCTCTTGATCGGCCGACCACAACAGGGCACACCCAATCAACCCTCGCCAAACGGCACCAAACGCAACCACCACTGATGAGGTCCCAATGGCAGCAAGGCGTGCCATCTCCCGCAACACCCTCCCCGACGTTATCGCCGCCGATCTGCGTGAACGCATTTTGAGCGGCGAACTGGCGGAGGGTGAACCGATCCGTCAGGAGGCTTTGGCCGAAGAATATGACGTGTCACGCATGCCCGTGCGCGAGGCACTGAAGCGCTTGGACGCCGAAGGTTTGGTGCTGTTCACAAACAATCGTGGAGCCACGGTGACCAAACACTCGCTGCGGGAAATCGCTGAAATCTTTGATCTACGTATTCTGGTCGAGGTGGATCTGTTTCGCCGTTCGATCCCCGCGATGACCACTACGGATTTCGCCCGATGCGACCAGATCCTGGATGAGATGGACGCCTCCTATGACGCAGATGATGTCGCGACATGGGGCGCACTGAACCATCGTTATCATTCCGCGCTTTATGCTGCGGCTGAGCGCAAACTGACCAATGAGATGCTGCAGGGGCTCAGCCTCCACTCCGACCGGTTCATCCGCATGCATCTAAGTGTGATGAAACAGCGCGAACCCGCCAAGGCAGAGCATCGCGATCTCTTGGCCTTGGCCGAAGCGCGCGATATCGACGCCGCATGTACCGCCCTGACCCGGCATATCTCACGCACCAAGGAAGAGCTGCTCACATTGGTCGCCGAGAACCGCGCCTAGCCCCAGCTCGGCCATCGACGCGAACAGTGGGTACTGCGTGAATTCCGCAGGAGGCCGATCTTCCCCTCTTGTGAATAAACCTAAAACCAATATATTTAGTCAGGAATTATTCAGAACGCCCGAACGCGGGTTACAGCAGACGGATCCATCACCGATGATGCCAGTGCAGACATTGCCCCTGCCACAATCGCAGGCCCCTGATGACTTGCGCCACGCGCCCGTGTTCAACGAACAAGAATATAGCATTCTCAATACCTTGCGTCTTGCTGCAATGGGGTGCCGAGCTGCCGCGCGCACTGACCTCTTTGAGGCCTGCGCCCTGCTCTGCGTCGATGGGGAAGATGCCAGACGCACCTATATCGACACATTTGTGAAATGCCTGCCAGAGGCGATGCCCCGCCGAATCAAATGGTTCCGCCCTGGCACCACGGAGATCTCATTCGACGAAGCTTGGGTTTTGCGCTGCCTGTCACGGGTCTCCGAGCAGGATTACGACAGCCTCGGCTTTCTGCTGAGGTCACAAATTGATCCCGCCCGCCGCCGTTACATCGGGTTTTTACTAGGGCGTATTTCCGAGCAATTCCCTAAAATTTAGAATCGTTCTAAAAACTCTTGATCTATGCGTCGTGTCAGGTATTGTATGGCTTACAGCAAGCCAGCTTCCTGCCAGCCAGCTATTTTATTACGGAATAATGGGGAACACGATGACACAGACCGCTGCCGCACTTTCGACCGATTCGAAAACCGCGATCGCCGATGCGCTGAACCAGTCCGTGGCAGAAACCGCTGTCACCACGATGCTGGCCCAGAACTTTCACTGGAACGTCAAAGGTATGGCATTTGGCCCTCTGCATGATCTGTTCCAAAAGATCTACGAAGATCACTTCCTCGGGCAAGATGATCTGGCGGAACGTGTACGCGCATTGGACGTTCACGCCGAAGGGACATTGGCCGGGATGCTGAAACGCTCCAAAGTGGCCGAGCATGACGGTCATGCCACTGATAAGGAAATGATCCGCATCATGATGGAAGCACAGGAGACGTTGGCCTCAACTCTCGCTGGCTGTGGTGCACTGGCCGCCGATCACGGCGACACACTGACCGAGGATCTCTGCATCGCGCGCGGTCAGACACATGAAAAATTCGCCTGGTTCCTGCGCTCGCATCTTGCAGGCTAAGCCTCAGAAAATCAGGTTTGGCAACACTAGATTGGTCGCGGTCAGAGGATATCCTCGGCCGCGATTTTTCGTTTCTCCAACTTTTTGCGGTAGGCGATATCCCAATGGGTGTATTTGCCCAACTGTCCCTGCTGCGAAGTCAGCATGGTGACAAAGGCCCGCCGATGGCTGTCCTTCTTCAACCCCTTGAAGAGTGATTTTTGCGCTTTGGTCATCGAACAGCCGATGCAATGACCCTCACGTTTGAATTTACAAACATCAATACAGGGGCTGGGCGTCTTGGGCATATCTGACCTTATGCGTTACCGGGCAACTTGGCACACACATGGTATGACTCCGACGCCACTGCAACCATAAAGACGAGTGTTTTTGTCGATTTTAAACAATTCTGCGCGCAACCGGTCAAACGGCCAACGTGATCGCCTTGCTTCTGGTATAGGCATCCAGACCTTCCAGACCCTTCTCTCGCCCGAACCCCGATTTACGGTTGCCGCCAAACGGCAGCTCAATCCCGCCCGCCCAATAGTCATTGACGGTCACCTGCCCCGCATCAATCCGCCGCGCCATACGCAGCGCGGTTGCGATATCCTGAGTGTAGATACCCGCAGCCAACGCAAATTCGGTACCATTGGCCAGGGCCAGCGCCTCAGCCTCGTCGTCAAAGACCTGAATGGCCAACACAGGGCCAAAAATCTCCTGCTGGACGGCATCATCGTTGGCCGCGAGGTTATCCAGAATGGTCGGCGCATAGAACCAGCCCGCGCCACTCTCAACATCGGTCAGAACTTCGCCACCGGTGACGATCTCAACCCCGCGCGCCCCGGCGCGGCTGACATGATCGGCTATCTGCGCCAAATGCCGGACAGAGTTTACCGCTCCGATATCCGGCCCGCGCAACCCGTGGCCCACCCGCAACATCTGCGCCCGCGCCACCAGTTTGTCACGCACCTCGGCATGAAGACTGCGGTGGATCACCAACCGCGATCCGGCGGAACAGATCTGCCCCGCGTTCGAGAAAATCGCCCAAAGCGCGCCCTCAACCACGGCATCCACATCCGCATCACCAAAGGCAACAAGAGGGGATTTGCCCCCCAGCTCCAGCGTCAACCCGGTCACATTGGGGGCCACGCTCTGCATCACACCAACCCCAGTGGCCACCGAACCCGTGAAGGTGACATGCCGCACACGGGGGTCACGTACCAGCGGTGCGCCTACAGCAATCCCGGTGCCCGTCACCACGTTGACCACGCCCGCAGGCAGCCCCGCCCGGATCAGAAGATCGGCAATCATCAGGGCCGTGAACGGCGTTGTCTCCGCCGGTTTCACAACCGCGGAACACCCTGTCGCCAACGCCGGTGCGATGCCGCGAACCAAGGTTGAGGTCGGATAGTTCCACGGCACGATATGCGCGGTCACGCCAACTGGCTCACGCAGGGTGAATGCAGCATTGCCATTGCCGAGGTTCACACTGCGCCCATCCAATTTGTCCGCAGCACCGGCGTAATACTCCAGCAGTCGAGCAGACCCCGCGATATCACCACGCGCCTCCGCCAGGGTCTTCCCGCTATCGATGCATTCAACAACGGCCAGATGCTCCGCCTCCTGCCGCATCAGCCGAGCGGCTTCGTTCAGGATGGCGCATCGCCGCGCAGGAGGTGTGGCACTCCAAGCTTCAAACCCGGCCACGGCGCTGGACACCGCGTGATCAACATCCGCCGCATCGCCCGCTGCAAAATCAGCAAATGCGGTACCCCGTCCGGGGTCGAAACTCTCCATCCGCTCGCCGGCCCCAGATGCTACAGCGCGCCCATCAATGAAATGATCACGCGGCAGATCCGGCAGCGTCCCGGTCTCAAAATAGGCGGCGATCAATTGATCAGCGCTCATGGCGTATCCTCACTACAGGTGTATTTCGACGTGGCCAGCCACTCAGGATTGATCTCGACGCCCCACCCGGGCACATCGCGGACCACAGCCTGGCCATCACTGATCACAAACGGGTCGGTGACAAAGAGATCGCGCTGCCAGGGGTAATAATCCTCGCCCTCAATTGAGAACTCTAGATAACGCCCGGGCAGATCAACGGCGCGCAGCATATGCATCGTGAACAGCGTCACCATCGACAGATTTGCGCAATGAGGCGTGCATGGAAGCCCAGCCGCAGCGCCAAGGCGGGCCACCTCCATGCTCCGCGTCATCCCACCAAGATAGAGAATATCAGGCTGAATGATATCGACCGCACGCATCTCGATCATGCGGTGCCAGGTCTGCAAATCCCAATCCTGCTCACCGCCTGCCACATCCAAATCTAGCGCACGGGTCACCTCTGCGGTCTGCTCCAGCATCCAATAGGGGCAGGGTTCCTCAAAATGCTCATAGCCATGCTCCTGCAGCAACTGCCCCACCTCGATGGAGCGTTTGGGCGAGAACCCGGAATTGCCATCAACCAACAGCGCCGCCCCCTCCCCCAGTGCGGCGCGGATCTGGGGAATGATTGTCTCCGTCCGCCCCGGCCATTCGTCGCGGTCTTCGCCACATTCAGCCCCCACCCGCACCTTGAAGGCATCAAACCCGAGATCATCGCGCAGCGCTTTCATCCGCTCCGCCTCATCCTCGGGCGTGATGTCGCGACGCATCGACGACGCATAGGCGCGGATCGGACCAGCTGATCCACCCAGCAATTCCGCAACGGGCTTTTGCGCCACCCGGCCCCGCCAATCCCAGACCGCGGTATCAAGCCCCGCCATTGCGCGCCGCAAATAGGTGCCGGGATATTTGTGCTCTCGCAGCGGAATCTCAGCGATCACCGCCTCCATCGCATCCATGCCCCGGCCCAAAGCCCAAGGCGCCACTTGCCGATGGAGGATCTCGCAGGTCAGATCGCTGTTATAGGTAGACACCTGCCCCCAGCCCTGCTGCCCGTCCTCAGACGTCACCCGAACAAACCCCACAAGCGGGCTGCAGAAGGTTTCAATACGACGTATCCGGGGACCGCCATCGTCTTTGCCACGACCGGCCCCAACGGGGACGGCACCAGATGCTGAATAGGGCGTGCTCATGGGGACTCCAGAATAAGATCAGCGGCCCGATGGGCCAGCATCATGGTTGGGGCATTGGTATTGCCCGAGGTGATATTGGGAAAGACAGAGGCATCCACCACCCGGACACCATCAAACCCATGCAGTTTCAGTCTCGGACAAACAACACTTGTGCTGGCATCTGCGCCCATTCGACAGGTGCCGACGGGGTGGAACACTGTGCCACAACGTTCGCGAAAATCAGACAGTATATCCGCATCCGTCATCTCTCGCAGGTCCGTCCCCATCGCCGCCTCGATCAGACCATCCAGAGCCGAGGTTTTGGCCAACTGCTGACAAAGCCGCCCACCCGCAATGACCTGTGAGCGATCTTGCTCGGTTGCGAGCGAGTTTGGTCGGATCAGCGGTGCTGCGGTCATATCAGCGCTACAAATATCTATCCGTCCCCGGCTTGTCGGGCGGCTTGGCTGAAAGCCGAGAATAAACCCGGCAAAAGGATCGGGACGGATCACCTCGCGCTTGCCTTCCGGCGTCGTCGTATAGGTCACCGGGTTAAAGTAGAGTTGCTGATCAGGCCTCGTCAGCGACTGCGCACTTCGGAAATAGCCGCCACATTGGTTCACCGACAGCGCCAGCGGCCCCCGTCGCCACAGAGCATAGTGCAACGCCGCGCGGATCTTGCCTGACAATGGCGACAGAACGTTATTCAACGTCGGCTCAGTCGCGCGGAAATAGTAGTTGATCCCCAGATGGTCCTGCAGATTGCCGCCGACCTGCGGCTGATCATCAACGATCTCAATTCCAAGCCTGCGCAACAGCTCCGCAGACCCAATGCCGGAGCTCTGCAGCAGACCGGGCGAGGCAACTGCCCCGGCTGAGAGAATGATCTCCCGCCCCGCTGCTATCGACATGGATTGTCCCCGCCGTCGCACTTGAACCGAAACAGCGCGGCGCCCGTCAAAGGTGATCCGTTCGACCAGCGCGTCGGTCATCAAGGTGACGTTTTTGCGCTTCAAAGCAGGGGCTAGAAACGCCCGCGCGGAATGCATGCGCCGTCCGCCGCTGGTATTAATCCGATAGGCCGTTGCACCTTCGCCCCTCGGATCATTGATGTCATCGGTGCTGGGCAGTCCCAGTTCATCCGCCGCCGCAAAGAAATGCCGGTTCGCCGGGTGGACCTGATCCGACACATCCTGCACATGCAACGGACCCGTCCCGTGGCGTTGCCCATCCGGCGCCACTTGGGTTTCCATTGCCTCGTAGCACTGCCGGACAGCTTCCCAGCCCCAACCTGTGGCCCCAGCGGTCTCCCAATCGTCAAAATCCTGCGGCAACCCACGCGCATAAACCAGCGCATTGATCGCACCGGAGCCGCCAACACCCTTGCCGCGCGGCCAATACCCTGCGCGCCCGGCAAGCGCTTCCTCGCGCTCACTCTCATATTTCCAGTTCACCGCCGGATCGAAGAACGTCTTGCCATACCCCAGCGGCAGCGCAATCCAGGGAGAGCGCCCGCGCCCGCCTGCTTCCAGGATCAGCACCTTATGCCGCCCGGATCGGCTCAACCGGTCCGCCAGCACACATCCCGCAGATCCCGCACCAACAATAATGTAGTCAAATCCCATCACTTGCCCGACCGCCCGCATATCTCCTGTCGTCAGATCGTTACAAAGCATGGGACAAATCCAGAAACGAAAAATAATTCGTCAGCACCTTAAAAAAATTCGCAGCAAAGGTATTCTGGCCGTATGTATCGCGATCTTCCCCCGATGACCTGGCTTCGCGCCTTTGACGCCAGCGCCCGCCACGGCAGCTTCACCCAGGCCGCCGAGGAGCTGGGCCTCACCCCCTCTGCGGTCAGCTATCAGGTGCGCGGGCTGGAGGCGCAATTGGGGCATAAGTTGTTTCACCGGGACCATAAATTGCTCAGCCTGACCCGTCTGGGACATGCCTATCTGCCGATCGTGGCCAAAGCGTTTGCGGATATCGACGCCACCACCTGGAACCTCTTTGGCAACGGGGTCCAGCAGGAGGTGACACTCCGCTGTCTGACCTCGCTGAACCTTCTGTGGCTGATGCCACTGCTTGAGGATTATAAAACACGTTATCCTGACAGCCGACTGCGGGTGTTGTCCTCCTCGTGGAGCGAGTTGTCCCAAGGGGAAGCCATCGATATCGACATTCGCTATGGCGATGGCAGCTGGCGCGACGGAGCTGTCTTACCCTTGATGCAAAACAAGGTGATTGCAGTTGCCGCACCCAGCCTGCTTGGCAGCGCACCCTATCCCGATTTGCACAAACTGCCGCTGATTGAGATGAGCGGTGTCGTCGATACTTGGCGTCATTTCTTTGCGCGCCACAACCCGGAGGCCACACTCCCTGAACCAGCCTACAAGGTCGATCAGTCGCTGATCGCCCTTGAACTTGCCGATCGGGGTCTGGGAGTTGCGCTGGTCGCTGATGTGTTTGCCCGCCCTTATCTGGACCGTGGCACGCTGCTGCGCGCCAGCCTCACGGAACTTTCGACACAACATGGTCACCATCTGGTCCTTCCATCTGATCGCAATAGCCACCGCCCAGAGGTCCGAACACTGGTAAGCTGGTTGCAGTCTCAAGCCCAAAGCAGTGCCGAACTGATCCGCACCGCGATTGCCTCATCGCCAGCGGACAGCTAGGGTTGGCGCCGGGCGGACCGGATAAGCGAACCGTCTCATATCCTGACAATAACGCACCCTGGGTCGGCATGCTCTCTGTTCTCGCAAATCGAACCTACCGCCATCTTCTCGCCGCTCAGATCATCGCGTTGCTGGGAACCGGGCTTGCCACCATCGCTCTTGGACTGTTGGCTTGGCAAATCGCTGGCGAGCAGGCAGGCGTCGTCCTTGGCACCGCCCTCGCGATCAAGATGCTTGCCTATGTCGGATTGGCGCCTGTCGCCTCCGCCCTCGCAGACCGGCTGCCGCGGCGCGTCATGTTGGTATCGCTTGATCTCATCCGTGCCGCTGTTGCGCTTGCCCTGCCCTTCGTCACCGAGATCTGGCATATTTACAGTCTGATCTTTCTCATGCAGGCGGCCTCAGCAGGGTTCACCCCGACCTTTCAGGCCACCATTCCCGATGTGCTGCCTGATGAAGCCGAATATACCCGGGCGCTATCGCTGTCGCGGCTGGCCTATGATCTGGAAAGCCTGCTGTCGCCGATGCTGGCTGCAACCCTTCTCACCATCGTCAGTTTCCCGGTGCTGTTTGGTGGAACCGTGATCGGATTTCTAGCCTCTGCCCTCCTTGTGGTCTCGGTGCCGATCCCATCGCCACAGCCCAGCACACCACGCGGCATCTGGGATCGGACAACACGCGGTATCCGACTCTATTTCGCCACCCCAAGACTGCGTGGTCTTCTAGCGTTGAACCTGGTGGTCGCAGCGGCCTCCGCGATGGTCCTGGTCAATACCGTTGTGCTGGTCAAGGGCCGCTTTGCTCTCAGCGAACCCCAGGTTGCCATCGCGCTGGCGGCCTTTGGCGGTGGCTCGATGGTGGCCGCCCTGCTGCTGCCGCGGGTGCTGGACCATATGCCGGATCGCCCTCCGATGCTGGCAGGTGGCGCGCTGTTGACCATCGGTCTGTGGATCGGTCCGTGGGCCGACAGTTTCAATCTTCTGGTGGCGCTTTGGGCACTGCTCGGCTTTGGCTTCAGCCTGGCCCAGACCCCCGTCGGCAGATTGCTGAGGCGGTCTGCCCTACCAGAGGATCGCCCCGCCTTATTTGCCGCGCAGTTTGCGCTCAGCCACGCCTGCTGGCTGCTAACCTATCCACTCGCTGGGCAGATTGGCGCGCGCGCAGGCTTCGATGCCACATTTCTGCTGCTGGGGACCCTTGCAGGCGGCGGATTGCTGCTCGCCACAAAACTCTGGCACCGCGATGCTGATTTCACGCATCAGATTGAGGCAGCTGCCCATGATCACTCTGACCTGCCCCCTGATCACCCCCATCTGGCCACCTATGGCCATGGGCCGAACCACCGGCATCCGGTGGTCGTCGACGATTTGCACCCGCGAACATAACGGCGCCGATCTGTGATCCCCCACGTGCGGTGGACCAAGGTCCCTAAATATCCAGCGGAAGTTCCTGTGTGCTTTTCTCAGTCGACACCACAATTGAGGTGCGGAATTTACGCACGTTGTTGTCAGAAAAGAAAAATCGATGGGTGAACGCCTCGTAGCCCGCAATGTCCGGCGCGACCACGACCATAACAAAATCAGCGTCACCCGCGATGCAATAAAAATGCAGCACTTGCGGATCGATCCGCGCCTTTCGCTTGAACGCATCAATCTGCTCAAGCCGATCCCGTTCCAACTCCACGGAAACAATCGCAGTAACGCCTAATCCAACCTTTTTCTGATCAACCAGCGCGACTTCCTTTTGCAAAACACCAGCCTCACGCAACCGCCGCAGGCGGCGCTGCACTGAGGCGGTGGACAGACCGCTTTTCTCCGCCATCTGCTGCACCGTTGTGCGCGCGTCCCGCTGCAGCTGGGTCAACAGCATACGGTCCGCGGCATCTACCTGACTTTCCTGCATCATATTCTCCGTATAGGTGATCAAATATGATCACTATTCACAAAAATGAGCGATAGGGAACATCACGCACCGCTGATAGAACAATGTGATGACACATCACACACCACACATACCGACCGCATCACTGGCCCAAGGCGCACTGGCAATTCTGCCCTTGGCACTGGGGGCATCCCTTTATGGCTTTGCCTTTGGCGTTTTGGCAGCCCAGATCGGCTTTCCGTGGTGGGGGATCGCCACAATGAGCGGTTTGGTGCATGCCGGTTCCTCGCAGATTGTTGCGGTTGAACAATTCTCCAGCGGCTCAGCTCTTCTCGGCGCGGTGCTGGCCGGTGCCGCGCTCAATCTGCGCTACATCGGGATCGTGGCCTCGCTAGTACCGCTGCTGGATGGGCTGTCGCTGTGGAAAAAACTGCTGGCGATCCACATAACCGGCGATGAAAACTGGGCCCTGACGATGGCAGGACGGGTGAAAAACCCGCAGATTGGCGCCGGTTTCCTGATCGGGTCCGGCTGCGTGATGATTTCGGTCTGGACCCTGTCAACGGCCCTCGGCGCACTGGTCGGGTCAAGTTTCGGTAATTTGGAGCGCTTTGGTCTCGGCTTTGCCTTTACGGCTGCCTTCATCGCAATGGCCCGAGGTCTGTGGGAAGGCACCGGCGATCTCGCGCCCTGGACAGCAAGCTTCGTTGCCAGTCTCACCTTGGTCACCGCGCAGATGCCAACGGCCTATGCCATTTTACTCGGTACGCTGACCGGCGTTGCAGTCCTTCTCCTTAATCTACGCAGAAAGGTACCGGCGCGATGACGTTGAATGAATGGGGATTGATCCTAAGCCTCGCAGCGATGGCTTTCGGGATCCGGGTTCTTGGGCTGGTTGCAGGCAATCGGGTGCAGCAATCCCGCTTTGCCCCCTTGTTGGGTCGCCTGCCGGGTTTGATCGTGATCTCGCTGGTTGCGACGTCCTTGGCAAACCAACCGCCCCAGACTTGGATCGCGGCGGCCATTGCTTTAGGGACTGCCGCACTAACAAACAACGTTATCTGGACCATGATTGTCGGCGTCACAGCCTATGCTGTGCTCTCCCACGCCGCATTTCTATGATGTGAAATCGCACCTGCCTCCCTTCGTAAAAAACACCCGCAGCGGTATCAGCCACTGCAGGTGCCAGAAGGTCGAACAGGCCGACAGCGGAGATCGTCACCCGGTCATCTGCCAGTCGTCGGGATCCTCATCCCATCCATCCTGCTGAGTCTCCCCAGCAGCAGCCGATGCATTCTCCTCCGCCACGGTGAAGTTTGATACCAGCTCCGCCAGCTTGGTCGCATCGCCGCGCAGCATATGGCTGGCCGCTGTGGATTCCTCAACCATCGCCGCGTTCTGCTGGGTCACCTGATCCAGCTGCGACATGCCGATGTTGATCTCATGCAGCCCGGTCGACTGCGAGGCAGCACCATCGGCAATCTCGGAGACCTGCTGCGAAATCTGCCCGACCTGGGTCACAATATCGCTTAGCGCAGTTCCCGCCTTGCCCACCAGTTCGACACCATAGTCGACTTTTTTCGAGCTTTCGCTGATCAGCGTTTTGATCTCCATCGCCGCCTCGGAGGTGCGTTGCGACAGCCCCCGCACTTCGGAGGCCACAACCGCAAAGCCGCGGCCGGCATCGCCGGCACGTGCCGCCTCAACCCCGGCGTTCAGCGCCAGAAGATTGGTCTGGAACGCGATATCGTCAATCACGCCGATGATCTGCGCGATATGTTTGGAGCTCTCCTCGATATCGGTCATGGCAGAGACTGCGCTGTTGACGACGCTGCCGTTCTTTACGGCTTCGCTCTTTGCATCCTGGGTGGTGGCCTCAACAGACCGCGCACCATCGGCTGCAGATTTCACGCTGGCGGTCAGCTCATCCAATGCGGCGGCGGTTTCTTCCAGCGTCGCAGCCTGACTTTCCGTGCGGCGCGACAGATCATCAGAAGCCTGACTGATCTCATCCGCACCGTTGCGTATGGACGAAGCCACATCCACCATATCGACCACAGTTCTGCTCAGCGTTTCAACCGTCAGATTGAAATCGGCCTGCAGCTGCGCATAGCCCTCTGTCAGCTCTTCGGTGATCCGGGCAGAGAGATCGCCCTGCGCCAGCCGTGCCAGACCATTGCCAATAGCTGTGACTGCAGCAGTCTGCTCAGCCTGATGGGCGGCCCGCTCCTCTTCTGTGGCTTTGGACAGCGCCTCTTTTTCAACGAGACCGTTGCGAAATACCGTTAGAGCCTGTGCAATCCGGTAGATTTCATCGCTGGTACGATCAAACCCGTTGATCGGGCTCAGATCACCATCCGCAAGCCGTTCGGTGGTGCGACTGATGGCATTCAGCGGACGTTGAACCAGCCAATGGGTCAGTAGCAATGCCATGACCAACAGCCCGGCGGCCATCATCAGCAACCGCTCGATATTGGCGTGTGCCGCATCGACTGTAGTCGCAATATCCGTCGCCATATAGGCAATCTCGCCCCGGCTGCCCGATCCCAGAAGGGACGCGCGGCTGGCAATCTGCAAGACTGCATTGGCCGTAGCATTTGCCTCCTTGGTGGCATCCGCATCCGCGGTGAGCGACGCAATGCGAAAAATCGCCAACCCCTGATCTGGGTCTGCCATAGTGATGATTTCATTGAGCTGGGTTGCAAGCCGCCCATCGTCAAATGTCTTATACTCAGCCAGAGCCGCCGCCGCTTGCTCCATCGGTTCCGCAGCAGCACGGGTCTGCGGAATGCCCTGCGCCGTCACCACATCCAGTGCGGCAACCTGAAAATTACTGATCCAGGTGTTGATCTCCAGCAGGGTATTAAGAAAGCCAACTTCATTGGTCAGCAGCCCCTGAATGGCTTTCTTGCTGTCTTCGCTGGCATCTTCAGCCGCCAATGTCACCTCAAATACCATGTCATCGACCGCGGTCGACAGTTCCGTATCAGTGGACAGGCGGGCGCTCAGCACCTCCTGGCGCAGGGCATTGGACTGAAGCCGCCCTCGCGACACCGCCTTCTGGAGGACAGCAGCGGCATCCCGAATGGCAAAGATCGGCACCACACCGGGTGCCTCAACCTCCAGAATATCGATGACATCATTCAGGCGACCATCCGACGCCTTTGCTAAATCCGTCAGGATCGACTGCATCGCACGGTCCTCGGTTTCACCAATCGCCAGAGCAATGCCAGAGATCAGATTGATCTCCGCCCGCGCCTGCAACAAAGACTGCAATGTAGCGAATTTGACCTCGACCAGATCAACCAATGTTGCGTCAACTGCGGACATCGTCTGTTCGCCACCTTTTGAGAGGTTCGAGTAGGCGTGATCCGCCATCTCAGCGAGGGTGACCTGCATGGCGCTGCTCAAGCCTTGAAGCTGTTCCATCATGGCGATCACCGCTGCGGCATTCTTAAACGCGACGGTGCGCGCCGTGATCGAGGCTTCCAGCGCCTCCTCAACCATGACAACATCCGGTTTGAATTCATCGCGCAGCACCTGCGGCAGCTGTTCCACCACACCATCCAGCGCCCGGACCGCCGCGGTGACATCGCTTTTTGCGAAGTCAAGCGAGCCTGGCGTGTCCGCAAGCATAACCGCAACCATTGCGTCTTTCGTCCGGGCGGCAGCAGCAGTCATCTGACCGCTGAGCTCCAGCTCTGGAAGCTTGTCCTCGGTCAATACATGCACATCAGCAGACACCTGCTCAAACGCCTGTGTCACAGCATATCCAATCGCCGCCGAAGTACCCGCCATCGCCAGCAGGATAAGGAACATCTTGGCGCGAATACTGGACAACGGATTCCACCGCCGTGTCGCGCGTTTACGTGTCTGCGTCGTCATAATTAGTCCCGTAAGTCATTAAAACTACTAGGCTCTGCCCGAACAATCGGACAGACGCAGGGCAGTCGAGGCACCGAATATGCCTCGACCAATTGCTGCGTTAGGATTCACCACCCGCGACGACGGGCTGAAACCCACCCTCTTTGGTGATATGTGTCAGGAACACATCGTCCATGCCCTGATTGTCATCCGGGCCAAAGCGCATGGTTACGCCGCCAAAGTCCACATCACGCAGGCCTGCCATGGCCGCGAGATAGCTGTCACGCGTCAGATCCGCGCCGGCGTCTTCCAAAGCACGGATCGCCAGACGCCCGGTCAGATATCCCTCCAGTGTTACAAACCCCGGGTCTACATCAGCGTCGACGGCTTTCAGGGCTGCCTGATACTGCGCCACGACAGGCAGCGACTGATCCCATGGGAACGGCACAACCTGGCTGATGATGACGCCCTCACCCGCGTCGCCCAATTCCTTTGCCAAGGCATCCGAACCCACAAAAGAAATATTCACAAAGGTCGGGTTGAATTTCAGCTTGCGCGATAACTTGATGAACTCGGCAACCGGCTTGTAGGCCCCGACCATCACCACCGCATCCGGTTTTGCTTTGCGAATGGTCAGCAGCGCCTTTTTCACGGCGGTGGTGTTGCGCGTATAGGTCCCCTCGGCCACCAGCGTCATGCCACGTTTTTCCAGGGCAGCGGTCACACCGGACAGGCCGACACGGCCAAACCCGTCATCCTGATACAGCAGCGCGATCGACTTCATGTTCTGCTCATCAACCAGATGGGCGATCCAGGCCTCAGTTTCCGCGGCATATGTGGCCCGCACATTGAGGATGTTCCCGTGGCTGGCATCACGCAGGAAACCCGCGCCGGTGAAGGGTCCGATAAAGGGCAGCCCAGCCTCGGTCGCAATCGGCTGCGTCGCTGAAGCGGTCGGCGTTCCGACAGCCCCAATCAGGCCAATGTGCTGATTACCCGCAATCACCTGTTTGACCAGCGCCACAGACTTATCCGGTTCATAGCTGTCGTCCATGCTCTCCAAAACGATGCTGCGCCCATGGACACCGCCCGCGGCATTGGCTTCGGCAAAAGCCGCTTCCAGTCCCAGTTGCATACCCTGGCCCAGAGCCGCGGCCGGCCCTTCAAGCGCAGCAACCTGTGCGAAGCGCACCTCAGTCGAAGAGACACCCTGCTCAGCCAGTCCAAGCGATGGCACCACCAGAGCCAGAACCGCCGCAGTCGTTAGTTTTCTTAGCAACATCGTTTACTCCACCTTCAAATACATCGCAGTAGCCTGTGGCCTAGCTGTTAACAAAGCTTCCAGCCGCCAGAAAAAATCCCGCACAATACCACTCGCATTTTAACGACCGTCAGACGCCATCATCCCCAAAGCGCGCATAAACCGTCGACGTCGCCCGCGACCGCTGTTAGGTTGGTCGCGCTCTATCCCCGGTCAAAAATACAGGACCCTCCATCGTGAAAATTCCTTTGTTTTTTGATGGCTACGACCTTAGGGCCTATGATTTCCCGGGCGGGCAAAACCTGTCACATCTGCGCGAACGTCTGCGCTATGGGTATCGGTTGATAAAGGGAGCGCAGCCCCGCACCGGGTTCTATGTTGCCTTCACAAACCTCGCCAAAAGCCTGCGAATTTTAGGCCACGACGTCGTGATAAATGACTTTGGCTTTGCGCGCAGGCACCCGAACCACCCCATAGGGTTGAGTGGATATCTCCCACCACTTGCACGATTTGGGCTGCAAAACCCCGCTATTTACGGCCCTGGCCGGGTTCCAGACCCGACGGAGCTTACGGCGATTCGCAGTCAACTGAACCTGAAGGTGGTGACCTATCCATCAACCTGGCCCATCCAGCTCAATCCGATTGAGACCCGCGCCCAGTTTGCACCGATGTTCGTCGGGATCGATACAGATGCCTGGCCCGATATGTCCGGCGCGACCAAATCCATTGATGTGCTGTTTTACAACAAGGTGCGCTGGCGCCGGAAAACGGCTCGTGAAACTGACCTGATCCAGCCACTACGCGATATTCTGAGCGCCCGTGGCCTCAGCTGGCGGGAACTGGACTACGGGAACCACACCCCCGCGCAATACCGCGATCTGGTCAGTCGCAGCCGTGCACTATTGTTTTGCACCGAACATGAGACGCAGGGGTTGGCCTATCAGGAGGCCATGTCGGCCAATCTGCCGGTTTTTGCCTGGGATCAGGGAGAGCTGGTCGATCCCTCCCAGCGCGCGCTCGTACAAGGTGAAGTGACCCCAAGTTCGGTGCCTTACTTCGACGATCGCTGCGGGCGCCGGTTTCAGATCAACAATATCGAAGAACAATTCGACCGGTTCTGGCGCGCTCTCCCCAGCTACCGGCCCCGCGACTACGTGCTCGACACCCTGTCCCTGCAGCGGGGAGGGGAGCGGTTCATGTCGCTTTATGCACCGCTTTTCGACGGTGACGCCCAGGAGTTGCATCGCTCTACCCCCGCCGAGGCCAATAGCGCCACCACATCTGCCGGGGTTTGACGGAACACCGTTTCCGGCAGATCGGTGATCCGTTGGCGAGTGGCGGCAATCTTCGGTGGCGTCAGATCCTGTAAAAGCCCGATCAGCGCCTCAGTGTCTGCGGTCCGCAAGGTCCAGCCCTGACCAGTCTCCTCGATCTTGCGGCCGGTTTCTGTCCCAGACAGCGCGATGACCGGGCAGCCATGCCAGCCCGCCTCATAGATCCGGTTGGGCAGAAGCAAATCGGAATTCCCGCTCCGCGAGGAATCACCCATCTGCCAGAGATCTTGCGCCCAGACAACATCGCAACTGTCATAACAGGCGGCGAGACCTTGGGGGTAAGCATAGGCCCCATGGAACATCACATTGCCAAGGCCAGCGATCCGGGCGTGAAAATCTGGAAGCACATGGTCGTGGATCTTGCCGTGAATATGCACCTCAACGGCTTGCCCCATCTGTTCTGCTACGCGCAACAGCAGCTCAAAACTCGGGCGACAGCGGATGGCACCGATCCAGCCCAACCGCAGCGCCTCACCGCTGCGCACACAGTTGGTTGGCACAGGACGTGGCATGTCATCGGGCACAACCATCTTGTTTTCGACCAGATGCCAAGGGCCCGAATAGCCCTGAACAGGTGCAAAATACCCGTCGTGAAATCCGGGCGATGACAGCCACAGAACCTCCGCCCCCGCCATCAGACGCCGCTCGCCCCAGCGGGCCATTCTGGATTTGAGGCGCGCGCCCTCAAACAGCGAATGGATGTCCAGCACCTCATAGGCGATGGGTGCGGTAGCGCCACTACGCAGCCGCAGGGCGGCGGCTAGCGCCAGCATATCGACATTGCGCGCGACCAGCAGATCGGCCTCTTGCACCAGCGGTACCAGCCGGGGATCGCGCAGTGCCGTGGCCAGCGCCAGCCGCCCGCGTCGCAGCAACCCATGCTGGCCAATTTCGCCCAGATCAATATTTTGCCAATTCACCTCCGGCAACGCTCCCTTGCGCGACGCGACCGAGATCACCTCATGTCCCAGCGCCTGAAATGACGCCAACCGCCGCAGCTGGGCCACATCAGTGAGATCAGAGGCAAAGCAGACCAGCCGCGCCATGGCTCAGCCCCGCACCCGCTTGGACGCAGCTTCTCGATCCGCGCGGTCGCCATAGATTTTGGGTTGTGGCAAAGCACAACACCCCGCAAGCACCCCCAGGTGCAGCAATCCACGCAACAGCCAAAAATTGCGGCGCTGCTCGGATGGCAAAGCAATAAGCCCGGCACCGGCGCAATAGGCCACCTTGGCCATCGCAGCACCTGCCAGCCGTATCCGCGCCAGTGATCCGGGTGCGCCAGACACATAGCTCTGCCCCATGCGAAACCGCCGTTTCGCCAGCCACCCCAGACGCAACCGCTCTGGTGCCACGTCTTCAAAAACCGGCGCCTCAGCAGAGATCGCAAACCGGGCACCCATATGCGACAGTGCAAAGAAATAGGCCGTATCCTCTCCGCCACTTGTCCCGCGATCCAGATCAAACACCTGCCCCTCCCAGAGCTGACCGGCAAATCGCATCAGCGCATTGCAGCTATGGGCGGTTTGCGGTTGCTTTGTTTCGGTCTGCATGGGACCGCGCAGCTCTGGCCAATTGCTGTGCCAGTCCTGATCCACCATCCAATCCGGTGCATCCGCAGGGTAGCACGCGATTGCCGGGCCCGAGATCACATCTGCACCGGTGTCCACCGCCCGGCGCATCAGCTGTTCGATCCAATCGGCGGGCACCACCTCATCGTCATCGACAAAGGCGACCCAATCGGACTGTCGATTGCGTGCCAATGCGAGGCACGCGTTGCGCGCGACAGAGATATTGCGCGCAGGCGCATGGATATAACTGACCGGCCAGGAGGCTGTCGCTCCGCGCACCCAATGCTCCGATGAAAGAGCCTCGTCATTATCGGCAACGATAATATCAATCGTGTATCCCGTCGGAGCACGCAGCGCGGCCAGGCTCTCCAGCGTCTCCACAACGCTGCGGCGCCGATAAGTACATAACAGGATTGAGATCCGCTCGGTCATTCGCTCATCTTCCATCCCGTTGGGTCTGGCTCGCTTGGCCCGACGCAGATCGAAGACCAAACCCAATCATCGTCCGCAGCAGCCCAAGCGCCCAGGCCATATGCATCACCACCAGAGCCACCCCGGACCAAACCCCAATGGCCCCCAGTCGAAGACAAGCCATCGCCGTTACCGCCAGAACCGCTGCCAGATAGACCAACGGCCAGAGCAGCGCGACTGGCCAGACAGGGGCAATCGCCAGCGCCGCAGCGCAGAGGATGAGGTTCAGCACCGGCACCATCTGCCGCAACCGTGGTCGCATCCGATGCTTGATCAGCGTCGCCGCGCGACCGGCACCGTAATTCTGATATTGACGCCACAAGGCTGCCGGCGTGCTGCGCATCACATAAACAAGCCGCACATCACCCGCCAGCCAGATCCGCCCCCCCGCAGCGCGCAACCGCCAGTCCAGTTCCGCATCCTCATTGTGACTGAAGGCAGCATCATACCCCCCCACCCTGCGAAACCAGGTCAGATCCATCAGTGCGTGATGGCCATGGTCGACATAGGCTGAGGCGCGCCCGCCACGATGGGCTGCCCCGCCGGACCCGAGCGGCGTATCCACCACCCAGGCTGCCGCCCTGCCAAAGCTGCTTGTCCCCTGAGAATCCATTGCCACCACAACCGACACCGCATTCTCCGCCAACCGAAATGCCGCAAGCAGAGCAGTGGCGTAATCCGCCGGATAAATCGCATGGGCATCACACCGCAACAGCAGATCAAAGCCACAACCATGCTCTGCTACCGCACGATTGATCCCCGACGATTGGAGCCGGTCGGGATTATGCAGCAGATGAATCCTGATGGGGCTGGTCTCAGCGTAGCGCCGGACGATGTCCTGTGTCCCGTCGGTACTGCCGCCATCGGTCACCACCAAAGTGGCGCGTGCAGGATCGCGCAGCAGTGGATCACGCAGCAGGCTTTCAAGGCAGGGCAGAATGGCCTTCGCTTCATTCAAGGTCGGGATAACAACCAGAATACGCGCATCCTTCGGCGCAGACACAGTGCTGGCGCTCATGGCGCCCTCTTTGCCGTTCTGCCCGCTGCTGCCCATGGTGTTTGTTCCATTCCGTGTTATGGACCTGTCTAGCGGATCTGATTATGCTGCGACAGATTGATTTTTGCGCGCAGTCTGATGAACTTGGAGCTGCCACCTACTTGCCACCTCTGCGGCGTCGCGCAGCGCAGGGACGGCCGTGGGCAAACCAACAACGATGGGGTCAACCAACGTGTCCACGCCTAAGACGTCCTTTGCCGCTGATGACGGTCAGGAAGTGCTCGATCTCGGTGCCATTTTCGCAATCATCTGGCGCGGTCGCTGGGTCATCGCAGCCTGTGTGCTGATCGGTCTGATCGTTGGAATCTGGCGCGCCTATATCGCCGCCACGCCGCTCTATGGAGCAGAAGTCCAGCTGGTGCTCGACACCCGCGACGAGAAGGTGGTGGATATCGAAAGCGTGGTCAGCAGCCTCTCCGCCACGGATGAGGTGATCCGTACCGAAGTCCATATCCTCGGCGGGCGTGAGTTGGCCGGACAGGTTGTCGATCGGCTCAATCTGATCTCTGACCCGGAATTCAACATGAGGCTGCGCGATCCCGGCTTCAATCCGGTGCAAGCGCTCAAGGACATGATCAAACGCATCCTCGGGATGCAGGTCTATGATACCACTCTCACCCCCGATCCTGCCTTCGTCCGTGAGAAAGTCATCCAGACTCTTCTGGCCAATACGCGGGTCGTGAACATCCCGGATACCTATATCTTTTCCATCTGGGTGCTGAGCGAGAATCCCTTCAAGGCGGCGGATATCGCCAATGCTTTTGCCGATAACTATGTCGAAAATCAGGTGGCGGTGAAACTGAATGTCACCGAACAGGCCACAGGTTGGCTGGCGGAGCGGGTGACAGAACTGCGCAGCCAGCTGGAAGCGAACGAGCGCCGGGTCGCCGATATTCGTGCGCAGGCCGACGTCACCAGCCCGGCGCAGCTGATCGGTCTGGAAAACCGCCTGATTTCACTACGAAGCGCCCTGGAGGAACGGGCCGCAGAGGTAGCGGAGCAACAGGCCTTGCAGACCGAACTCAGCGGACTGCAAACGGTGGAAGAACAGCGCACGGCTGCCCGGCGCAATGGCTACGGTGCCATTCTGGCGCAGGCGGATAATCCACAGGACGGATGGCGGAGCGTTCTGGCACAACTCACCCGTGACCTGCGCGAGGCCGAAGCAAAGGAGCAGGCGATCCGGCGTTCTATGGCCGATCTGGAGATCACAATCGCCACCCAGAGTGATGCCCTGACCGAAGTGGTGCAGGCCGAACGTGACGCCGAAGCAAGCCGCCTGTTGTTTGAGAATTTTCAGAACCGGCTGCGCGAAACATCGATGCAAATCGGCCTGCAGCGGGCCGACAGCCGGGTGATCTCCCGCGCGTTTCCCCCCGACCGCCCTGCCCTGCCGAACAAGGGCCAAATTCTGATTTTGTCAGTCTTTCTCGGCGGGTTCCTTGGCACGGTGCTGGTGGTGGTCCTGCAACTCTCCCGCGCACGTCTGCATTCCGCAGCGCAGATCGCAGGGCTTACATCGGTGCCAGTGATCGCTGTCCTGGATCAGTTTTCACAGAAAATCCGCCCCGAACAAGCCAGCGCGCTTGGCCCTCAGACCCGCGATGGCGAGGCCATCCGCAATCTGCGCACCACGCTGCTGATGGCGCGGGGCGATGTGCCGCCGCAAGTGGTTGTCTTCACCTCTGCTGAGAGCGGCGACGGCAAATCCACGTTGTCCGCTGCGATGGCGCATAATATGGCGCAGATCGGAAAATCCGTGCTGCTGGTCGACGGCGACCTGCGCCGTCATTACCTCTCGGACCCGTTGGCGGATGGCAACAGCAAACCGGGGTTGTTCGACGTGCTATCCGGGCGCTGTGACCTGGCAGACGCCGTGTTGCCGGGTGTGCTGGGACAGGCTGATATCCTGCCTGCCGGCAGCGTCTCCGGCAGTGCGGCAGATCTCCTCAGCCAAGGCGGCCTGACGGAGCTGCTGTCAGTCGCCCGCAGCCACTGGGATATCATCATCTTCGACACCCCGCCGATTTCTGTGGTCCCTGATGCGCGGATCATCGGCCAACACGCGGATCTGTTGATTCTTCTGGCACAGTGGAACACCACCCGGCAGGCGGTCTTTATTGATGCGCTGCGCGCGCTGGAACAGGGCGGACGTAGCCCCAATGGTATCGTCCTGACCAAGGTGAAAGCCGCTGCAAAACCGCTCTACGGGGCGACCAAACGGTCCCGCGACCGCTATTATCACGGGTGAGGGCTGGATGCAGCTCACCGCCCTCCTGCGCAAGGCCCGCATGGCCAGTCGCCGCGGCCTTGGCCAACCGGTCCTGAACTATCAGGTCCTGGGAGAACGCTGTTCCGGCACCAATTTCCTTGACCAGCTGATCCAGCAGAATTTTGCAGCCGCACGGCCGCGCTATGACATGTGGAAACACGCGTTCCCCAACCTCATCGCCCTGCCCTCGGATGTGCTTTATGTGGTGATCTTCCGTGACCCGTTCCAATGGCTCGAAAGCATGTATGGCAAGCCGTGGCATAGCGTGCCTGAGCTGCGCGATCTCGCCTTCTCCGAGTTCATCCGCGCCGAATGGCGCAGCGAAATCGACGTGCCAGGCTGGTTTGATTTGCCCAAGACAAGACCCTGCAAAGGCCAACCTCTCAATCAGGATCTGCATCCGATCACCGGCGCGCCTTTTGCCAATCTGCTGGCCTTGCGGCAGGCCAAGGCCGAAGCACTACTGTCCCTGCCACAGCGCGGCGCGCGCGTGCTCTACACCACCCACGCGGCCATCAGCCAAAACCCGGACGAGATCATCGCCCGTATCGCCGCCGAAAGCCCGGTGCCCCGCCGGATCTCCCTTCAGGTGCCGACCGGGCATTATGGCTGGTCGTGGTCCAATCGCGATGTGAAACCGAAAACACCGGGCCAGCTAATCACACCGGATGACCGTGCCTGGATCAGGGCTCAGCTTGATCCGGCACTTGAGGCGGCGATGGGCCTGCCGCTTGACGAGGCACCCCACGACGCACCAACTGGGGCAGACCCCCACCCCTGATCAGATCCGGGATGGCACATCCCGCCAGCACCCCAGCGCCCGCCCGGCATAGATCCAGGCCATAGCGATCAGCATATGCCGGATCGAATGTTCATTATAAATCACATTGTCCGACAGCGCCGCGACCAGATTGATCAGCACGTAGAACAGGTAATACCCAGAGGTCACGCTACCGTCCTGCAGATACCAGCGGAAACAGCGGATCACGACCGCGATCAACAAACCAAAGAAGGTCACCGCCCCCAACAGGCCATTGCCGACCATCAGCTCGATATAGCTGTTGTGGAACCAGTAAAGCCCCTCATCGACATAGGCCTCAATATAAAGTCGCGCATAAGACGGCACCGACCAGAAAGCCCCAAACCCAACGCCTCCAATTGGCGCTTTGGCGATTTCCTCCAGCCCAAAGGCCCAGATCACCGTGCGCCCGGTCAGGGTGCTGTCCTTCCCCAAACGCTCAAGCAGCAGCCCCAGCGCGTCAATGCCTGAGATATAGATCGCGAGCGGCACCAGAAACAGCACCATCAGCGAAAACAAGAGCGCCACCCGCCGCGCGGTCCCGCCCCAGCGGCGAATCCACAATACCGGCACATAGATCGCCAGAATGGCAAAGGTCACATAAGCACCAGCCGATTGTGCCATGCCAAGCACGGGGATCATCAGCACTGCCGCAAGCATGCCCACTATAGCCAGCCGCCAGTAGAACCCCAGCGTTACCAGCCCATGCGCCGCATTCACCGTCGCCTTGGCGAGGGAATTTTTATGCATATAGATGCCCTTCAGCGCACCATTGGGATGAAACGCTGGCGACAGAAACGTCACGATGGAGTTCAGATAGGACAAGGCCACCCCGACGGCGGAGGTCAGGCTGACCACAATCATCGTATGATGGGCTGGTATGGCGGAGGCAATGCGCACAGCGATCAGTGTGGTCATCGTCAGCTGAAAGCTGCGATAGGCGGTGACCGGCGGATTGACGCTCCACAGGGTGGAAGCCATGGCGATCACACAGGGCATCAGCACCGGCCAGGACTGCCAGAGAATGGCCGCGCTCTGGCGCCAGTCGCGCAGGTACCACAGGATCGTCAGCGCATAGAGCGCCATCCAGCCCGGTGACTGAAACCCCAGCCGATAGACCACCCCGGTGCCCGACATTGCGGCAAGGATCAGATAGGCCATATGCAGATGGCCCCGCGTCAGCCACCAACGCCCTGCCCCGCGCCGCAGCACAGATGCCGACACCGGCCCGGACTGCCTCTGTCGGTCCTGATGTGGCTCAACCGTCAGTGTCATCTCGTCCTGCGCTGTGCTGTTGATGTCCTCTGCTTTCCACCGCTACCCGCTCCCTGTCTGCCAATCCAGCCATAGCACATGCGGAGCCCTGCGCCCGCGTCCCATTGGCAACATCGGATGCCTCTGGTGCCAGTGCCCGGAGGGCCGGCACCATCCAGAGCGCCGATTGTCCCAGCGCATCCGTCGCCTCGGCCTCCACCTGCCTGCGCGAGGCTGCACAGCACAGACGCGCCCAAATCGGAGCGGCAGCTGCACTCAGGTCCAGGTTACCGCGATCATCTGTTGGCAGGCGCACCGCCCCTCCCCCACCGTCCCGGCCCTCAAGTCGCCAGCGCTGCGGTCGTCGCCACAGGCGCGAGGCTGCAGCCTGCACTTTCAGCTCCACCCGATTGCGCACTACCGATGCCAGCCAGGGCAGATGATCAGGGCGCATCACAGCCCGCCGCAGCGCCTGCCCCAAGTGACCCGCCCGCACATCCCGTGCCAGCTCCAACTGCGCATGACGCCGCACCAACGCGCGTCGACGGACATGCGCCAGCGCAGCCAGATCCTCGTTGCCCGCCTGCTTCACCAGATCGTCCAGCACATCAACCTGCGCCGCCAGATCCCCCGGCACATTGCGATAGGAGGTTGAGGCCGCATGACGACGATAAAGATAGGCCGCCATTGGCAGCACCCACATCTTCGCGCCAGCCAGCACCAGCCGCAGGTAGAGGTCGTGATCCTCTCCAATCCGTAGCCGTGGATCGTAGCGCAACTCGCTCAGAAAACGGCGCCTGATCAGTGGCTTGAGATATCCGATATGGCTGATACCTTCAGGATCTACGCCGCTCAGAACCAGATCTTTCAAATTGAGCATCCGGGCCAGTTTCGGGGCGTGCTGACCCAATATCGTCGCGCCCCGTGCCATAGGCTGCTCGGAAAACAGGATCATATCGTCAGCGACCACATCCGCCGCCAGGTCCCCCGCCGCGTTCAGCATCAGTTCCAGCCGTCGCGGGTGCTGGCTGTCATCGCTGTCGCAGATGGCAATCCAGTCTCCGCGCGCCAGCGCCAGCGCATCATTGCGGGCGATGGCCGGACCGCCACTGTGTGGTCGTCGCTGCGCCCGGAGACGTGGATCGGCCGCCGCCGCCGCGCGGATCACCGCCCAGCTGTCATCCTCAGAGGCGTCATCAACAATAATCAGTTCCAGATCAGTCAGGGTCTGCGCCAATACCGCCCGAATGGCCAAGGGCAGATGCGCCGCAGCATTGCGGCTGGCCATGATCACTGAAACCTGCGGCCGCCGGTCAGCCATCGCGCTGGCCCTTGGGCGGCGGGAGATCAGACGCCACAGGCCCGCGCGCGCGGACATGCACTGCCGCCGGGACCCGCCAGGCCGCCGACAATCCCGCAACGTCGCCATAAGTCAGCGTCAGCGCGCCCCGTGATGCACGATGGCACAGATCGGCCCAAAGTGCGCTGTGGCTGCCATCCTCCTCCGGCATCGGGACCGCGATCCGTGCCCCCGCACTGTCACCGCTCAGCGCAGGGCTAGCCCCATCAGGCCCGACCAGATGAACAACTTCCGCTGATGCATCAAATGCCCGTTCAGCCTCTTGGCCGGGCTTGGGACCGCGTGCCTTGGCCAAGGCCACCCGCGCCAATTGCGAGACCAGAGAAGGGTCCCGCAACACCTGTCCCACAGCAGATGCCAAACGCCGTTCTTTCAAGTTTTCTGCCAGCATTTCAAAGGACAACCGACGCTGTAGAACCCGCCGCCGTTGGTTTAAAATATTTTTTATTTCAGTGTGTTGATCGAACTCTAACCGATCACTCAGCCCCTCCAGCGCCGCAAGCGACGCCTCGATATGCGCCCGGCTGGAGCGATGAGAGAGCGACTGCGGATGCCGCCGGTATAGGTAAAGCGCCTCCGGCAACAGCCACAGACGTCCCCCCCGCAGCAACAGCCGCAGATAGAGATCCTGATCCTCACCGATCGTTAGCGTTTCATCATAGCTCAGCGCCCCCAGCGCCTCGCGTCGGATCAACGGCTTGATATAGCCCAGCTGCGCGCCAGCCTCCCCCGGCTCGGGCACCCGCAGCATATCTGCCGGGCTGATCTCGCGCGGCAGTTCCTGCGGCTCCGGTCCAAACACGCTGCGCGGCGCCGCCATCGGCTCGGTTGCAAAATGGATCATATCATCGGCCACCGCATCAGCGCCCAGCCTCTCAGCCGCCACTAGAAGGCGCCGCAGCCGGTCCGGGTGCATGATATCGTCGGAATCGCAGATCGCCAGCCACGCCCCCTGCGCAACAGCCAGCGCCCGATTCCGCGCCGCTGCTGGACCGCTTGGTTTTTCCCAAAGAAGCACCCGCACACGGGCGTCCTGCGCAGCGGCGTCTTGCAGGATCTCAACCGACCCATCGCTGGAACCATCATCCGCCACGATCAACTCCCAGTCATCGTGAGTTTGCGCCAGCACAGACGCCAGCGCAGCGCGCAGGTAGCGCGCGCCCTGATGATTGGCCATGATGATCGAAATCAACCGCCCCTGCCCCGCCGGTTCCTGCATTAGCCTGCCCATTCTGCCCCGAACATGTCTAACACGCCGTCCCGCAATGAGACCAGATCCGAAGGCAGACCTGCCCGGATCATGGCTCGGCGGGCATTTCCCGTGGCACGGTGTCATCAAACTGCTAAGACTGACGGCCAAGAGACGCCACAGCGCAACTGCCGCCCCTTCGGAAAGACCCGCCATGACCGACACACCCGCAGCGCCTCAGCGCGACCACCAGACAAATGCGGGACCTTCGCGGATCGGTCCAACCTTGGTGGGGATCGGCGCGCAGAAATGTGCCTCCACCTTCATCCACGCTGCCCTTGGCGCCCATCCGGACGCCGCCGTGTCTGACCCGAAGGAACTGGATTTCTTCAGCGCCTATTTCGATCGTGGCTATCAGTGGTATCGCAGCCATTTTGCCCATGGCGCCGACAAGCCCGTCAGGTTCGAGGCCTCCCCCTCCTATTTCTACGACCCGCGCTGCCCCGACCGCCTGAACGCTTTCGATCCCGAAATCAAGATTGTCTGCCTGCTGCGTGACCCGGTGGCCCGTGCCTACTCCAATCACCTGCATGAGGTGATCAAGGGGCATATCCCTCCCCTGCCCTTTCATGAAGGGCTGGCCAACAATCCAGCCTATCTGGAACAGGGGCTGTACAGCCAGCATCTGGGCCGCTGGCTGGCCGCCCTTGGCCGCGACCGTGTCTTGGTGATGCTGGCAGAGGAAATCAGCGCGGATCCGGTTGCCGCCGCGCAGAAGGTCTATCGCTTTGCCGGGCTGGACGACAGCCATGTCTCACCGGTGCTGCACGAACGCCGGAACGAGAGTGACCGCCCTCGCCTGCCGACCCTGCGCCGGGTGCTGCGCGCGGGCGGTGAGCAGCTTCGCAACATCGGGCTGGAGGATACTTTGGCGCGGGTAAAATCAACCGGCCCCGTCTCCGCGCTGCTGCGCGCCAACAGCCAGAATATGCGGGATGTAGTGCCGCCCCTCCGGGACAGCGATATCACCACGCTGCGGACCTATTTCGCAGATGACCTGCGTCAGCTCCCTACCCTACTGGGGCGCGATAGCCTGCCCTGGGAAAGCTGGGCCGCGGTCACCGGGTAAACTGAGTAATGTACACATATGTCTAGAACAAAATAGCATCCTGAGCCATCATCTGATCCAGCGTCAGAGCTTCTGCGCGATCATCAACCATGGCGACATTCACCCAGCCATCCTCACCCTCAATCTGCAACAGATCCCGTGTCCCGCGCCCCCGCGCGCCATCAAGCCAGCGGATCTGATCCACCCCCTCAAGGCCAAACGCCGTCAGGTCCAATACGTCCCCCTGGGACAGGCTAAAATCATTGACGCGGTCCGCTGGCCCCTCCGGGCTAAAAATGAAAACATCCGCTCCAGCGCCACCACGAAGTTGATCTCGGCCAAGACCTCCGTCCAGCTGATCATCTCCACTGCCACCTGCCAGACGATCCTTGCCACGCCCCCCAAATAGGAAATCATCGCCCCCCTTACCGCGCAGAATATCACGGCCTTTGTCCCCATAAAGATGATCTGCGCCGCTGTTCCCGACCAGTTGATCCGCTCCGGCGCCCCCATGGATCAGATCAGCGCCATCGCCGCCAAACAAATCCTCTGCCTGATCGGTCCCCGCCTGTTCCGTTGCGAAATTGGGCGTGCCGTCCCGCTCCTGTCCCGGCAGGGACACATCTGTAATCACCGCGACCAAGGGCGGTGCGTCCGGGTCGGGTATACCCGCCCAAGCGGTTTGATTGTCAGACACCGCCCAAAGGTCAGCAAAGCTCTTGACCGCGCCGGAATACCACAGCCCGCCCGGCATGTCCGCTTCGCTCAGATTGGCCAGAACCTTGCCATCCACCCGAAAAATCGCGGCTGTCCCGGTCAACTCAATCTCATAGGTGTGCAGCCCCGCCGCCGCGTCAAACCCAAGATCGACCACCAGTGGCCCCGCCGGGCCGTCCGCAAGACGCACGCGGCTGCCGTCTTCGGCCTCCATATGGATGCTCAGCTGAACCTGACGGGTATTGGCGCCGACAAACTCGAAATCAAACTCCAGCCAGCGGTCATTGCGATAGTCCTCCTGATAGAGAAACATCCCGAATACCGTGCCGTCCTGCATCTGCGGCGCCTGTGCTGTCCAGCTCCAGGTTCCGGTCTCATGGGCGGACTCGGATTGCATCTCGCCACCAGTAAAGGTCCGCTCATCCGCGCCATTCTCAGACGTCAGATGTAATTCCACCGCGCCCTCGGCATTGATTTGCACATTGTCCTGCGACCACTTGGTATTTCGGGATTGCCCTGCATTCCAAGTCGACACCAACCAGTCGTCGTCATCGCGGACCTGACCCGGAACCCGCAGGTCCACCGTTGGGGTCACGTCTGCCTGCGCGCTATCGGTTGATGCCATATCAATCACTCCAAACCTTCGTGCCGCTTGTGGCGGCGTTGCCTTGGGTTTGGTTTTTGGGGGCGAACGATGGCAGGATTGTGCCTTAATTATCGCGCATTAATGCCCCATTCATACAGTTTAACGCAAACTCAAGAACAGTTTTAGAGGGTTGCTTTTTAGTCGAATTGCACAGCATGCTCAGGCCGCTCTCCGGCGACCTTGCAGGCACGACACAGCACATCCCCCAGCGTGCCAACGGGTTTGATCCCGACAGCAACCGTATCGTGGCCTTTGTCCCCGTGGGGACGCAAATGATGGTTGGCTCGCTTCAGCAGCGATGCGAGCATGGTTAATATGTATTCATATTTTCGTTCGTTGGCCAGAAAAAAGGCTGCCCCCTTCAAAGGGACAGCCTCGGTCAACGCGTCAGAACTGCAACCACCTCTGGTTGGTTTCAGATATCCTCACCGTCAAGCGCATCGAAGAACGCCGTGATCGCCATTTCCAGTCGCCGCTGATCAACCGACGAGAAATCTCGTTCCATCGCCATCTCAATCCGGCCGTCCCGGGCCAGACAACGGACTGTCCCCGTGGGGACAGCACAGCGCAGCGTTGTCTTTGCCATGCCCGCGCGCTGGCTCGTGCTCATCGCGCTGGCACCTGATACAGATGCTTTCAGCGACTGTCGCAGCACCGACAGCTCTTCATCTGCACTGGAAAAACTCCGGTCCCGCAGGCGCTGGCGCAGCGGCTCAACCGCAGATGGGGTCTCCACAAGATGCTTCTTCAGATCCAAGCCGAGGGCCCGGGGGATCGCTTCGGCAAAGGACAGCTCCGCCCCAATCAGTTCCAGCAGCTCGGCAAAGTGGCGGATGTAGCTGCGTTTCTGACGGCCCGCAGAGGCATAAAGCAGCGCAACAGAGTCTTCTACAGAGTCTGAACCGGTCTCGGGATCCCGCGCATAAGACAGCGCCAATTGTGCCATCTCAGCAAAAGAGATATCCCGCCGCACGAGGTTTTCATCCACCATCCGACGGTAGAGACCTTGCAGTGTTTCTCCCCGCGCAACCAGGCCTGCCGGGATCAGGCGATACTGCTCATCCCCGGTTTCCTCATAAAGCGCGCGATAGGCCGACAGCCGCCGAAACCCCTGAACCAGCTGATAGCCCTCGCCGTCTTCCTCAACCCGGATCGGGTTGGAAAGGCCGAGATCGCGAATAGACTCCTTCAACTCCTGCAGATCAGGATCGCGATTAACCGCGCGGTCGCGGATCAACTTGCTGGTGGAAATCTGATCCAGCGGAATCCGGTCGACCACAAGGCCGAGCGTCTTGAGCCGCACAAACTCATGCGCAAGCCGGTCATTCTCAGCGCGGATATTCTGTTCCACCTCAGCCCGCGTCCGCAACGCATCGGCGTTTTCGCTGATCGCAGTGGCCATCGGTCCACGCCGACCCTCGCCTGAGCGGAAGGCGGATTTGGTTTCCGGCGCGCTGGTTGCCGGTTGCGACTGCGATGCGGCAGGGGAGGGGGCCTTCGGTTTGGCGACTGTTGGCTCCGACGGGAAATCGATGTCGAACATTCTGCGCTTGCTCATGCCTCATCCTCCAACTGGTCCCATGCCGTCAGGGCGTTATCCTTGAATTCCATATAGGCCTGATCAAACGAGGCCCGCGCTCGCCGCCAGGTTTCCCGCGTCATATCCCGATAGTCGATCTCATAAATCGAGCTAAGGAAGCGCCCGGATTGTTCAACCGCGCGGGTCATCTCGATCGGATGATCTGTCATCCGGTCGCCAAACACCTTCACAAATGCGTCGCGCATCGCCCGATGCAGATCATTGCCGGATTCATAGCGGGTCAACAGGAAGCGCACCTCCTGAAACACCTTCGGCAAGCTGAACGTCCCCGCGGGGACAACGCCATTGAACGCAGAGAGATCCTCCAGCGCCTCGGAGAGCTGACCGATGAAGGAGGTCGTGGAATCATACTCCCAGTAGCCAGGACCCGACGGGATATAGAGCATATCTGCCGCAAAAACCGCATTCATTGACTGGTAGCCGATCGCTGGCGGGCAGTCGAAGATCATCATGTCATAGTCTTCTGACGGCAGCTGATCGAGGTAGCGCGACACCGCCGCAAAAAAGGACCACTCAGGATTGAGGTGCCGATACTGGGCGGAAGCAAATTCCACAAAGGCGGCATTGGCACAGCTGGGGATCACATCAATCGTGGGCCAACTGGTCGGTTTGACAAAGTCGCTGATCCGCAGATCCTGAAGTCCCATGCCAGTGATTGCCTCCGGTAGCCGGCGTTCGGGCAGGGCAGCCCCGGACTCCGCACCACGGGTGCTGGCGTTCATGCGTTCAGTCTCGCGCACCAGATCGCGCGCCATGATACCCCAGACGGTATAATCCTCCGTCACATCGCTCAGCCCCATGGAATGGGAGAGCGTGGCCTGGGGATCGAAATCAACACAAAGCACACGGTACCCGTCCAAGGCGGCGGCATGGGCGAAATGCAGCGCTACGGTGGATTTGCCTGCCCCCCCTTTGAAGTTGGAGATCGCCACCCGCAGCGCGCGCTTGCCCGCTGGGCGCTCCGGCATCAGTGATTTGCGGTTCACCTTCAGACGGCGACGCAGCTCGTTTATTTCCTCAAGAGAGTACCAGCGCTGGCGGCCGTCTTCCTCAACATGGCCCTGCGGCAGGCTGGGATCGGCGGCAAGGCGACCGCGCAGGGTCGACTGGTTCACCTTAAAGATCAGCTCCGCCACTTCCCAGCTGGAGAACCGCCGCAGCGTCTTTTCCATCTTGGGAGAAAAGGTCTGTTGCCGGATCCAACTCTGCATTTTCAGCGATTGTGCCTGCATGTCTGCCAGGTCTTGATGGGTAAACATCTCTGCTCCTCAATCTCTGTAGCGCGCCCTTATTCATCTAGCGGACGCTTTTTCTACCTAGAAACTCATTTACGCCGAATTTGCAAAAAACGCAAAAGCTATTATTGTCCGAATGAGCGTCCTGTCCCCGCGGGGACCGCTTGCGACGAAAGATAGGCAAACCCCTTGTTTTTCTGGGCGCATGCGATTCGGTGGTGAGTGCCGCGCTTGGCCGAAAAATGGCGCTTCCTTCGCCGATATAGGGGGACGTGATTTTGAGTGCCGCTGTATATTGGGGGACATTTTTACCCCAATAGGGGACGCCCAGGCTGTCACCTAATACCATGAATACCAATTTTTGATTCAAAAATGGGATTGGGATCGAGAGGCAAACAACAGCGCTCTTGACAGAATCGCATCTCTGGACGCAAATCAGATACACCAACTTAAAAACGTTGAGTTCGGGTCAGGCTTCACCGATAATCGCTACAAGCAACACCATATGACCGCGACCAAGATCAACAGGATCTCATGGCAAACATGAGACGATAGAGGCAGCCATCCGAGAACGGGTGGAGACAAGAGGGCAGCCATGCTTGCCAGTAAACCCGTCGGGCGACAGGCCGCGGCGTTAAAATATGATATCCTCACCGCGTTGGGGACCTATGCCCTCTCGCTGGAGAAGGGGCCCCAGCGTCTGGTTCTGCGTTTCATGACTCTGATGACTGCACGCTATAATTGGCAACGCAATGAGCTGGCGGTCGGGCAACGCGAGATTGCCCGGATGTGGTCCGTTGATGAACGCACGGTGAAACGGGAGATGGCCAAGTTGCGCGCCCTTGGCTGGCTGGTGGTCAAACGGCAGGGCGCGCGCGGGCGGGTCACGGAATATGGGTTTGATCTGGAGTGTATCCTGACGGATACCCGCGGATGCTGGGCGGCAGTTGGCCCCGATTTCGATCACCGGATGCGTGGCAGCGACGCGCCTGAGAAAAACGTTGTGCCTTTGATGACAGGAACAGCAGCACCGGCGCCAGATATCAGCGATGGCAGTGAGTGGAGTCTGGCGAAGGCAGTTTTGCATCAGGAAGATCCGGCCACCTATTCGGCATGGATACAGGCGCTCACCCGGGAAAGCAGGGCAGGGGGGCGGCTGATCCTGCGCGCCCCAAGCCGTTTTCACGGCAACTATGTCACCGCACATCTACAGGAGCGGCTGCTGGCCGCCTGTCATGATATCGACGCGGATGTGGATCAGTTGACGATCCTGTCCTAGCGCTGCGCGCACGAGGCTCCGCGACGAAAAACAGCCCCCAAGCGGCGGCTCGGGGGCTGTGAGATAATCGAA